>PGYS01000067.1 GCA_002839795.1 Ignavibacteriae bacterium HGW-Ignavibacteriae-3
CATCGAGAATCTTAATAAATATTCAAAGGTTTTTATTCGTAAAAGAATTTACTAATGCTAAGATTTTTAAGCAGGCTCGCATCAAAATATAAAGAGTACATTCTGTTAATTGTACTCTCCGTTATCAGCTTAACCCTTCTGTCTAAAAGTGAAAAACCTGCAGCAAAACATTTACAAATTTTTGCGCTTGGAAATTTTGCCCTGCTGAATGAAATAGTAAAACCCGTAACTTCAATCTTCAGGAAAGATGTATCGTTAGAAGAGCTTCGAATTGAAAATGCCCGGCTCATGCTCGAAGTGAACAGGATGCGAAATGAACACCTCGAGAATGAACAGCTCAGATCGATGATTGCATTTAAAGACACAAGCAGCTTTCCGCTTATTCCTGCCAAAGTCGTTTCGAAACTTGTTACTAAAACGCAGGGGAACTATATTGTCAACAGAGGTTCGTCGGATGGCATAATTAAAGGTATGCCAGTACTTAGTGATAAAGGATTGATCGGATTGGTGATGGATGCTGCGGAAAATTACTGTGTTGTCCGCACATTGAATAACAGCAATCTTAATATTGCCGTAACTCTTCAAAGATCACGTGTTGATGGAATTCTTAGTTTTGACGGAAGAAATCTTGTAGTGAAAGATATTCCCACAACTTATGATGTGCAGATAGGTGATAGAGTTGAAACTTCCGATTTCAGTTCTTTATTCCCTCCCGCTATTCCGGTAGGCGTCGTCGCAAAAAAAGAATCAAATGTTGTGGGACTGATTCATAATTTAACTTTAACTTCCTTTGCGGATATTGCGGCCGGGAACAATCTCTTCATTCTAAAAGTTATACCAAGCAAGCAGATCAATGATCTTGAAATGAACCTTCTAAAGCAGAATTAGTATGCTGAAAAATTTTATAAAACCTGTTCTGATATTTATACCTCTTGCTGTTATTCAATTAGCGGTTATTCCTCTGATTTCGATCAGCAGTATTTCACCGAATCTGGTTTTAGTCCTAATTGTTTATCTGACTTTGAAAAATGGCCAGTCATACGGTACATTTCTCGGATTTTTACTTGGATTTTTTCTGGATGCTGTTTCGGGAGGAATTATAGGTGCATATATGTTATCGTTCACTATTTCTGCCTTTATTGCCGGATACTTTTATAACGATAACAAAATTGAACTTAATACTGAATCATTTTATTTCTTACTGATACTGTCCATTTCGGGATGTGTGTCAGCTTTTATTTATGGCGCAGTGTCAAATTCAAATTCAGATGTAAACTTTTTTTTGATGTTGATTGAAGAAGGATTATTACCGGGTTTATATACCGCCGTATTCGGATTGCCGATGGTCATATTCACTTCTAGAAAGGGAATAGTATGAACGATAATCATTTCGGTTCGATTTTCCGGAGAAGAATCATTTATGTTGTGATAGTCGGATTTTTTGCCCTTTGCGTCATTCAGCTATTTAATATGCAGATACTTCAGCAGCCGGTGTATTCTGAAAAGTCTGATGAGAATAGTGTAAAACCTATTTATCAGTTGGCTCCGCGGGGAATCTTTTTTGACCGTAATCATAAAGTTCTGGTCGGCAATAAACCATCCTTTACTTTAAGGATAACACCTTCCAATTATGATACAAAACTCACTCCATACATAGAGGCGATTCTGGGAATGAGCCCCGGATATATAGACAGAATCCTAAAAGCTAACGAAGCGTACTCGAAATTTATTCCGCGTAAGATCGCGAGGGATGTCAGTTTCAAAGTCATCGCGTGGTATGAGGAGAATTCCTCCAAATTGCCCGGCGTTGATTATGTTATGGAAACTCAGCGCGATTATTCTTTCGGCATTGGCGGATCTCATATGTTCGGGTATACTAAAGAGATACCATTAGGGACTTACCAGAAACGAAAAAGCGAGTATGATATAGGTGATGAAATAGGTTTCAACGGAATCGAAAAAACTTATGAAGATTATCTGCGGGGAGAAAAAGGAATTAATTACCTGCTAGTTGATTCCCGCCAGAAAACCATCGGACGCTACATGGATGGCGGTGAGGATCAGCAGGCGGTGAAAGGTGCCGATTTAATCTTAAGTATCGATAAAGAAGCGCAGCGCGTCGCAGAAGAAGCCTTTAAAGACAAGCGTGGCGCCGTTGTCGCACTGGATCCTACCAACGGGGAAGTGCTTGCATTTTTAAGCGCCCCCGAATACAATCTGGAAGATTTTGCCAAGGTAACATCGAATGAAGTCTGGAGAGAGCTGAATACAAATCCTGATAAACCTATGTTCAACCGCGCTTCGATGTCAACTTTTGCCCCAGGTTCAACATTTAAAATGATTTCGGCTATTGCCGCTCTTGAGGAAGGCATCATTGATACAAATTCAAAAATTAATTGCGCCGGAGGTTATCAATTTGGTGACCGGTACTTTAAATGTTTGCATGTTCACGGATCTGTTGATGTAGAAGCCTCGATTGAAAAATCCTGCAACACATTTTACTATTCCCTGGTAAACAAATTAGGTCTTGATTTATGGTCAAAATATTCCAAGAAATTCGGATTCGGTGCAAAAACCAAAATCGATATCCCCGAAGAATCCGGAGGAATAGTCCCATCAACTGAATATTATAACAGGGTTTACGGTAAGAACGGTTGGACCAGGGGATTCGTAATAAGTCTTGGGATCGGTCAGGGTGAATTAAACGTTACTCCTCTCCAGCTCGCTCAGTATGCGTCGCTATTTGCCAATTTCGGCAAGTCTGCTCATCCTCATTTCCTTAAAAGTTATGTGGATACCAAGACAAAAGAAAAATATGATGTTAAACCTCAGTACTTCGATATTGGCATCAGTAAAAAATCATTTGATATTATCCGCAGGGCAATGTATTTAGTTGTTCAGGGAGCGGGTACCGCGACCAATATCCGGTTGCCCGATATAGCTATTGCAGGAAAAACCGGAACCGCGCAAAATCCGCACGGCAAAGAACATTCAATCTTCGTAGGGTTTGCGCCTTATGATAATCCTAAAATTGCAATAGCCGTTATTGTGGAAAACGCGGGTTTCGGAAGCACAGCCGCCGCCCCTATTGCTCGGGATGTTATAAAAGCATATCTGAAAAAAGATAAAAAAGAAGAACCAAAAAATTTAGAAGTTAGCCAATTGGCTGAAGGCGCTAATAATGCACATTAATTATAAACTTCAGGATAAATTCGATTTTTCAATTTTTATACCGGCGGTAGGTTTAATTATTTTCGGCCTTCTCGCTATCTACAGTTCAACAGCGAATCACCCTACAGCAAGCGGAAATTTTCAGAAGCAACTTGTTTTTGTTCTGATTTCACTCGTAGTATTTATTATTACATTCTCTCTGCCTTTGCAGACATTCAAAAAATTTTCTATCGCGCTTTACGGTATTTCCATCTTTTTTCTGATAGCTGTTCTTCTTGTAGGAAAAACAGTTTATGGTGCCAAAAGCTGGTTTGGAATCGGCGGTTTCGGATTTCAACCTTCCGAACTTGCCAAGCTCGGAACAATTCTGATGCTTTCTTACTGGCTGACATATAGAAGCAGGGATATAAATAATCTGAAAGATATCGGTGTAGCTTTGGCAATAGGGATACTTCCGGTTATACTTATTATGCTTGAACCTGATATGGGGACTTCGATCGTTTTTCTTATAATTACTATCTCATTGATATTCTGGAGCGGAATAAGTCTGTTCGGATTATTCGTCGTCCTGTCGCCGGGGGTTGTGGCGATTGTCTCAATTATGGGTACTTATGCTTTCATTATTGCCCTTCTGTTCGTTGTTGCCGCATTGTTCTTCTTTAAGAAGGATCTCTTCAACAGTCTAACAGTTTTTGTTATAAATCTTTCTTCAGGATTTTTTTTCGACTATGTTTATAAAATTTTAAAACCGCATCAGCAGAACAGAATTGCGTCATTTCTTGATCCCATGGCGGATCCTTTGGGTGCCGGCTATAATGCTTTACAGGCTAAGGTTGCCATAGGTTCCGGCGGTTTTTTAGGGAAAGGATTTCTGCATGGTAATCAAACTCAATTAAGATTTATTCCTCAGCAGTGGACCGATTTTATTTATTGCGTGATCGGGGAGGAATTCGGCTTCATTGGAAGTCTGCTGGTTATTTCTCTTTTTTTGATAATCTTTTTAAGGCTCTTTAAACTTTCCGCAATCGCGAAGGATAGTTTCAGTGTACTTGTCACAATCGGAGTCTTAACCTTAATGTTTTCACATTTTGCCATCAATATCGGCATGAATCTGGGCATAACTCCTGTGATCGGGCTTCCTCTGCCATTCTTAAGTTACGGCGGAAGTACACAATTGATGAATATGGTGATGCTTGGGATAGTTCTTAATATTTATAAGAACAGAAAACTTCATACTTAGGATTAAATATGACGGCTCAGGATAAATTATCAGTCCGGATTTCAAAAAAAAATCATGTTTGTGTTGGTCTTGATACCGATATAAAAAAGATTCCGCGGCATCTGCTCGGTGGTCCTGATCCTCTCCTCGAGTTCAACAAAATAATCATTGAAAACACCGTTGAATCCGCCGCAGCTTACAAAATTAATTTTGCTTTTTATGAGAAGAACGGCTCCGCCGGTTTTGATACAATTATGCGGACGTTGGAGATCATTCCACAAGAAATATTAACCATTGCGGACGCAAAAAGAGGGGATATAGGCAACACTTCAAAAATGTATGCGGAATCCGTATATGATTATTTCAAATTTGATTCTGTTACTCTCCATCCTTATATGGGGTTTGACTCCATCAGTCCCTTCCTTGAACATTCGGGTAAAATAAATTTTATACTCGCTTTAACTTCTAACAGCGGATCGGTAGATTTTGAAAAACAGAAACTGGACGACGGCAAATACCTTTACCAGCATGTAATCAGTAAAGTGAATAGTTGGAATTCTTTAAATAACTGCGGTCTGGTTTTCGGAGCAACGAATACCGAAGAGCTTATTAATAATATTGATTCATTCCAAAAACTGCCCGTTTTATTACCCGGGGTTGGAGCACAGGGAGGGAGTCTTGAGGAAGTTGTGAAAGCTTTTTCCAGCCGGTCAAATAGTAATTTCATAATTAACTTAAGCAGAGCTCTTATTTATTGCGACGATTCAAAATCTTTCGGTATTAAGGTTAATCATAAAATGAAAGAGTTCAATTCGTCCATCCATTCATTACTCGATTCCTGATAATACCATTTAATCTTATAGCATTTATTAAGTGATTGTAGTAAATTCCTCAAAGATTATATTACTCTTACCCCATTTATCGGACTAAAACATTTTTCTCGAATGAGATGAACGATAAAAGCACAAAAGTCCACGAAGTAACATTGTACGAAATCTGGAAACAGAAAAGTTACAACCACCCTCTTAAAACTTTCGCCGGTGAAGATATCGCCATCCTCGATGCAGGCATTCATAACGAAGATACCAGCGGCCCGGATTTTAAAAATGCACGTATCAGAATGGGAAATCTCACCTATGTGGGTGACATAGAAATTGATTACAATTATAATGATTGGAAATCGCACGGTCATAACATTGACAGTAAATATACAAAAGTGATTCTGCATGCCTCTCTAATCAATCGACATCATCAGGATCATGTTTATTCACGGGACGGCAGAAAGATTCCATCAATCTGCTTCGCCGAATTCATTGATGACCTGAATCTGGAGATCATGAGGAAAAAAACAGAGGAGAACAAGGGAGAATCGATTTCAAGTGTAAAGTGCAGTTCGCTGGTAGTCAATCTGGATTCGGGTGTAAAAGAAACTTTTCTTAGGCACCTTGGAAATGTAAGATTCGAAAAGAAATGCAAAAAGATTTACAACCGGCTGAAAGAATTACAGTTCATCAAAGAATTGAATCTTAAAGAACCGGTAATTTCTTATAATCTTACATCTCAGTTTAATGAGCGGAAATTTGATCATTCTGATTTCAGTTCGAAAGAGATCTGGCAGCAGCTATTGTATGAGCTGACGTTTGAAGCTCTCGGCTTTTCGAAAAATAAATTGCAAATGCTTCACCTTGCACAGTCTGTAAATGTAAATTTTCTAAGCAAAATTGAAAATGACGGCGTTTTGATTGAGAAATACGAAGCCGCACTTTTATTTATAAGCGGTTTGATGAGAGAATCCGATAACAGCCCGGACCCCGTGACTGCGGCATACCGGGAAAAAATCTCTCTTCACTGGAATTCAATCCGGTCTTATTACGACGGAATTATTTTTGAACCCTCAAGCTGGAATTTTTTCAGATTACGCCCTCAGAATTTTCCAACCATCAGAATTGCCGGAGGAGCGAGAATATTGGCGGGATTGCTCCAAAGAAATCTGATAGCTTCTGTTGCAAAAAAAATAAATGAAATTCATAATCTTGATGTGCTTACAAAATCACTTCGGTCGGTATTTGTTGTTAAGGCTCACGGATTCTGGAAAAATCATTATTTGCTGGATAAGGCATCCCAGGCGGAGATAAAATATTTTGTGGGTGTGAGTCGTGCGGACGAAATTGTTGTTAATGTGATTCTGCCGTTCTTCGCGGTCTACTTTGATCTGTTCGGCAAACCGGAAGTTGTAAAAAAAATTGTTCAGCTATATAATATTTATCTGGAAAGATCAGAAAATCAGCTCACCAACGAAGTTGCCCGGCAGATAAACATGAATGTTTTGAAATCCAGAACGGTATATTCACAGGGAATGATTGAGCTGTTCAGGTCATTTTGCTCAAAGAACCGGTGTCTGGAGTGTGAAATTGGTAAAATGGTTTTCAACTGAAATCAGTTGGAACTGCCGCCCAGTTTTGCTATTTCGTCCCTCAGTTTAGCGGCACGTTCGTAGTCTTCCTTTTCAATCGCCTCACGGAGATTATTCTGCAATTGGGCCAGTCTGGTTTCGGAAGTGCTTTTTTTATTGGTTTCGCTGTCAAATTCATTATCATCTTCAGACTTATTGAAAGTATCATCTGTATCTTCGCTTGATGGAACGAAAGCTGCTATTTTCATAACATCTTCAGAGACAAAAAGAGGACTTCCGGTGCGTACCGCAAGCGCTATCGCATCGCTTGGTCTTGAATCAACTTCATTGGTCATGGAAGAAATTTCAAGTTTGATCTTAGCATAGAACGTATTCTCTCTTAGTTCATTTATTATTATCTCGGAAATTGTGCCGCCAAGATTATCGATAACATTTTTCAGAAGATCGTGAGTAAGGGGCCGGGGCGGTTTTATCCCTTCCATTTCGAGAGCGATCGACTGGGCTTCGAATTGTCCGATTATAATCGGCAGACGCCGTATACCATAGATTTCTTTAAGCAATAGAGCATACGCCCCGCCTGCCGATGGGCTTGCAGATAATCCCAATATCTCAACTTGAACTTTATTCACGTAATCCTTTTATGATTTGATTTTCTTTACTTCTTCAATTAGTACAGGCATAACTTCAAACAGATCACCGACAATACCGTAATCGGCGATCTGAAAAATTGGCGCATCCTTATCTTTATTAACAGCAACGATATATTTTGAAGATCGCATTCCTGCTAAATGCTGTATTGCACCTGAAATACCGAGAGCTATATATAAATTCGGCGACACCGTTTTGCCCGTCTGTCCAACCTGCTCGCCGTGAGGCCGCCATCCGGCATCAACTACCGCACGGGAAGCTCCTGAGGCGGCGTTGAGAAGCCGGGCTAATTCTTCCACGAGATGAAAATTTTCCGGCCCTTTCATTCCGCGTCCGCCAGCTACAATAATATCGGCCTCGGCCACATCAAGCTTGCCATCCGATTTCTTAACATCCGTAACTCTTACCCTCAAATCGGGAGAGTCGACTGTAACAGTAACAATTTCAGCGGATTGATCTGAAGGTGTTCCGGGATTAAATACGTTGGGGCGCAGGGCAAATACTTTTTTCGCCGAAGTAATTTTTATTTCAGCCATTGCTTTACCGGCATATACAGGGCGGGTGGCTATAATTTCACCACCTTCGACATTGAGCGCCGTACAATCTACTGCAAGTCCGGCATCAACTTTAACTGAAACACGGGGAGCCAGATCCCTGCCCATTGAGGTGGCGGCGAAAAATATAATATCAAAACCGCCATCATTTGAAAATTTTGAAATTAATTCTGTATAGGCACTTGCTGAGTAATTCGCGAGTTCGTTATTTTTTAGATGAGACACTTTCGGTATTCCGTATGCACCAATCTTCTCCAGATTCTCAATTCCATCGCCAATAGTAACAGCTTCCACGGTTCCGCCGAGTTTGCCTGAAATATCCGCTGCCGCTTTTGCCGCTTCGAAAGATGATTTTTTAATTACACCATTTCTCTGTTCGATAAATACTAAAATATTATTTGCCATAGTTTTTTCCTTAAATTACTTTAGCTTCTTCTCTTAATAAACGGACAAGTTCCGGAACCGCGCTGGAATCTGTTCCAATAATTTTTCCGGGCTGCTTCGCTGCAGGCTTTTTCAGAGCAATTAATTCCACATAATTAGGAACAGATGCCGGTGTCTTTTCGATTATCTCTTTCTTTTTTGCGGCCATAATCCCTTTCAAACTGGCATAACGAGGTTCATTCAGCCCTTTTTGGGAAGTTATTACCGCAGGGAGGGTAGTTTCAACAACCTCTTTGCCGCCCTCTATTTCCCGTTCGCAAATTATTTTATTTCCATCAATTGTAAAACTAACAACAACTGAAACACAATTAAATCCCAGAAGTTCCGCCGTAAGCTGTCCGACGATAGAATTATCAAAATCAACGGATTGTTTTCCAAAGAATACTAATTCGGATCCCTGCACTTTAATCTCTTCGGCAAGTGCCTTTGCGACAGAAAGTGAATCGCGGTAAGAATCATCTTTCAATAAAACAGCATTATCGATTCCCATTGCCAATGATTTCCGCAATGTTTCTTTGTTAGCGTCGCCTCCTAAACTAATCGCAACTGTTTCACCGCCTAATTTCTCTTTTGTTTTTAACGCTTCTTCAATTCCGAATTCGTCATAGGGGTTCACAACAAATGTAACGCCCGTCTGATCAATAGATGTACCGTTACTGCCGATATTAATTTTTGCAGCAGTATCGGGAACATGGCTTACACAAACAGCAATTTTCATTTATCCTCCATTGATTAAATTGATGAATGGATTATATTACTTTCCTTTATATTGACAAATATAATTAAATTTTTTTTTGCACTGCAATTTTATAATTTTGACTGAAATCATTTGGGATTATGGAAGAAGAAAAACCATCCGGAATTATTGAGCCGGAACTTGAAGAGGACGTGGCGGTAGGAACGCCGTACAAGGTTATTTTATTCAATGATGACTGGCATTCTTTCGATGATGTGATCAATCAGATCATTAAAGCGGTGAAATGCAGCTATGAAGAAGCGCGCGGATACGCATTTGAAGCCCATGTGAAGGGAAAAACGGTCGTTTTCAACGGCGAATTGAATGCCTGCCTCAAAGTCAGTTCCATTCTCGAGGAAATTTCTTTGCATACTCAAATTATATCATAGGTCTTTTATAGTCTTCTATACAGATCATGCTCCAATCTATTTCCTTTAAAATCGTTATATTTGATTAGTAAAAGTTCCTCAAAAATTTAGAGATAAAAATGCAAATCGGTCTTGTCGGACTTCAATTTTCTGGTAAAACAACTCTTTTCAATACACTTTCAGGCAGCGGACCCTCAGATATACAGGGCCAAAAGGAAGAAGCGTCAATCGAAGTGGTTAAAATTCCTGACGAACGTCTCAATGAACTAAGTAAAATTTTTCATCCTAAGAAGCAGGTTAACGCAACTATAGAGGTATTCGATCTGCCCGGACTTAAGATGTCCGATGACAATAAAGTTAAAATAACTTCTTCATTTTTAAACGGCGCCAGAAATAACGATGCCCTTTTTTACATAATAAGGGGATTCAGGGATGATTCCGTTGCTCATCCTATGAATTCAATAGATCCGTTGAGAGATATTGAATTTCTTGAGGTTGAATTTCTTCTCTCCGATCTGGCTTTCTTGGAATCCCGGCTGGATAAATTAAAGAGGGATGTTCTAAAATCGAAAGATGAAAAATTAAAACGCGAACTGCCGGTTATCGAAAAGTGTCTGGCTCACTGCGAAAAAGAATTGCCCCTCAGAACTTTGCAGTTGGATGAGAATGAAACAAAATTATTATCCGGGTATCAGCTTCTTACAATAAAGCAGCTTGCAATCGCAGTAAATTATGACGAAAATTCCATCGCAGATGTTGATTCGGAAATTGCAAAATTGAAAAATAAATTAGAGAAAGCTGATGCGCCCCTGATCCCGTTTTTCGCAAAAATTGAACTCGAACTTTCTCAGATGAATGAGGAAGACAGATTAACTTTTATGAAGGACTACGGCATAAAAGAGTCTGCCCTTAGTAAAATTTTACGAACTTCTTACGATATGCTCGGACTGCAGTCATTCTTTACAGTCGGCGAGGATGAATGCCGCGCATGGACAATAAAGCAAAATTATACGGCGCAACAGGCGGCAGGAGTAATTCATACGGATTTTTTCAACAAATTCATAAGGGCTGAAGCAGTTCATTATGAGGATTTTATAAAGTATGGCTCTTTTAACAAATGTAAAGAAGCCGGAAGCTGGCGCCTTGAAGGAAAAGAATACATCGTTCAAGACGGAGATATTCTTAATATCCGCCACAGTTGAAATTCGATTTACTCACTATTAAAAATTTTTAAAATTATATTATCCGGGAGGATATATGTCGTTATCTGTTATTGAGGGATTAACTCCTTCAACTGTGTGGAAAAGATTTTACGAGATCAGCCAGGTTCCCAGACCATCAAAAAATGAAGAACGGATTCGTCTCTATCTAAGGAATTTTGCGGGACAGAATAATCTCAGGATGAAAGAGGATGAAACCGGAAATATTGTTATTCAGGTTCCTCCTACACCGGGATATGAAAATTCCCGGACGGCGGTTCTTCAGAGCCATGTTGATATGGTCTGCGAAAAAAATAAAAATACCGAGCATGATTTTATGAATGATCCGATTGTTCTTGTACGTGATGGTGAATGGATAAAAGCGGCTGGTACCACACTTGGTGCAGATAACGGTATTGGCGCGGCTGCTGCTCTGGCGCTTGTATCGGAAGATGATTTTGAACACGGACCGCTTGAATTATTATTTACTGTGGACGAGGAAACAGGGCTTACCGGAGTAAATAACCTTCAAAAGGGTTTTATTCTTGGAGAAGTTCTACTAAATCTCGATACTGAAGAAGATGGTGCATTTTATGTCGGATGCGCCGGGGGAATGGACAGTATGGGAATTTACTCTATCGAATATGAAAAAATAAATGAGGCTTGTATTCCATTCCTCATTTCGGTCTCCGGATTGCTCGGCGGTCATTCCGGGATAAATATAGCTGACGGAAGAGCTAATGCGATAAAACTTCTGGCCAGGGTTTTAGACCGGCTTTCAGAATTTGATCCTCAGATAGGTTTTATAAGCGGAGGTTCTAAGAGAAATGCCATTCCAAGAGAGGCGGAAGCAGTTGTGTTCCTTAATCCGAATTATGAATCAAAAGTGAGGGAGATTATTAACGCATGTTCTCTTGAATCCGTTTTGGAATATTCGAATAAAGAGAAGAATGTAAAAATTACAATCGAGCGGACAGATAATTCTTCAGGGAAAATAGACCGAGTATATAAAAAATCTTTTCAGGTTCAGATTCTCAACGCGCTTCTTGCCTTACCGCATGGCATGATCGCCATGAGTCATGATATTCCGGATCTTGTTGAAACCTCTACAAATCTTGCTACAGTAGTAGTTGAAGGTAATGAGATACGGATAGGAACAAGCCAAAGAAGTTCTATAGATAGTTCAAAGAGAAACATTGCCAGAGTTGTCCGGGCGGTTTTTGAAATGAGCAATGCACAAATAAAAGTAGGGGATGGTTATCCCGGCTGGCAGCCTGATCTGGACAGCAAGGCCTTGAAACTCTCAAAAGAAGTATTCAAAAAACTTTTTTCTAAAGAACCTGTTGTAAAAGCTGTGCACGCGGGTCTTGAGTGCGGAATCCTCGGGGCTAAATACCCGGGTCTGGATATGGTATCTTTCGGTCCAACAATAGAAGGGGCTCATTCACCCGACGAACGTGTCAAAATAGCCGATGTCGATAAATTTTACCGGCTTCTTAAAAATATTCTGACTGAGATTGCCAAGAGTTGATAAACCAAGCCGTCCCCATCTTTCAAGGACGGCTTTTTTATTTTAAAATGTAACCTCCAACAAAAAATAGATCAAATATGAAAGCTGACTTAAAACTTTATGATGTTCCAAGAATCAACTCGATTCAGGATATGGTTATCAATTCCGCAAAGAGCTTCGGTCCAGGTTTGGCTCTCGAGGACCTCAACAGCACACCTATAAACAAACTGTCATTCCGGGAACTGCTTGAGCAAATACTAAGGTTTGGGTCTGCACTCAGGGAACTTGGAATCAGCGAGAGGGCACACATCGCGGTAATAGGTGAGAACAGAGTTCAATGGGCGCTAAGTTATTTAACGGGAATGTGTTTCAATTATGTGGTTGTCCCTATTGACAAGAATCTTACTAAAAACGAGATTATGAATATTCTTCATGAGTCAGACTCCGAGGCTGTGATATTTTCCGGGAGTTATTCCGGAATGATGGCTGAGGGAAGTAATTTTCTTAAAAAACTGAAATATTACATTTGTATGGATGAAACCGGAGAGGATAAAGAGTTTCTGAACATGCTTACTTTAATCAGAAAGTCTAAACCCCTCCGTACCGAGGATCTGCCCCAGATCAATCCAGATGATCTGGCGGAAATAATATTTACTTCCGGTTCGCTTGGACGCGCTAAGGGAGTAATGCTTTCACAGAAAAATCTTGCTTCGAATCTGATGGATATGGTTAGCATGGTCAGCATTACGGAAAAGGATAGATTCCTTTCTGTACTTCCAATGCATCATACCTACGAATGTACATGCGGCATGTTATGTCCTATATATACAGGAGCATCGGTTCATTATGCCAGATCCTTAAAAACCGTTGTAGACGATCTGCAGAAGGTAAGGGCAACAATTTTACTGGGTGTTCCGCTTCTGTATGATAAGATGTTCAAACGCATAATGAAAGGCATTACGGAGGATAAGTTAAAATCGGTTCTCGTACCATCGCTGGTGAAATTCACAAATCTTTTTTCAATGGTTGGAATCAAGGATGTTAAGAAAAAAATATTTCACGAGCTACATGAAAAATTCGGCGGTTCGGTGCGGCTATTCATCGCGGGCGGTGCAGCGCCTGACCCGCTCGTTGCAAAGGGATTGCGGGAATTCGGATTTAATTTTATCCAGGGATACGGATTGACGGAAACTTCTCCTATTCTTGCTTTAAACCGGGTCGATTCATTCAAGGATAATGCTGCCGGTATTCCAATGCCGCACACTCAGATCAAAATAAATAACGTGGATGAGAACGGCAGCGGGGAAATATGGGCTAAGGCGCCGTATGTAATGATGGGTTATTATAAAAATGAAAGTGCGACCGACAGTGCGTTTGAAAACGGATGGTTTAAGACCGGAGATATCGGTTACATAGATGAGGATGGTTTCCTCCATATAAACGGGAGAAAAAAGAACGTCATTATATCAAAAAGCGGAAAGAATGTTTTCCCTGAGGAGATTGAGGATATTCTGAACAGAAGTCCTTTTATTCTGGAATGTCTGGTCTTCGGCGAGGAAGATGCTAAACAAGGAGAAATAATTACTGCACAGGTAGTCGTTGATGCGGAGGCATTCATTGAACTTGCTGAAACAAATCACATTCAAATTGATGATGCGCTTCTGAATAAGACTATTTCGGATGAAGTGGAAAAAGTAAATCAGCAACTCGCAGCACATAAGCAAATAAAAAGATTTTACATTCGCGAACAGGAATTTGAAAAAACTACAACTCAGAAAATCAAAAGGTATCTGGTGAAAAACGATACCGAGTAATTAATCCATTGCCGTATTTTCAATTGAGTATTCGTTTAAAAGCCGGCCTGACTAACCGGCTTATTCATATCAGCCATACAAATTCTTAGTCGCCTAATGAGGGTAAAAATTATTCCTTGAAACAGATTAAGTAATTACATAATATTCTTCCGGTCAGAGAGGGGATCTCAATGAAAAGCGGGCGAGCGTCAAACTTTGTAATTTCTTTTATTTTAAAAATCTTTATTCCTTCCGTCTTCATCTTTTCAAGCTGCAATATTGAAATGGAG
Source organism: Ignavibacteriae bacterium HGW-Ignavibacteriae-3 (assembly GCA_002839795.1). Classification (GTDB taxonomy): domain Bacteria; phylum Bacteroidota; class Ignavibacteria; order Ignavibacteriales; family Melioribacteraceae; genus Fen-1258. The sequence goes on from PGYS01000067.1 coordinate 14,346, forward strand.
GATTTCATTTATCCCTCTAACGAAGTTGTGAAGCTCTACACATCTCCAAAATTTGATTTATACTCATTTAAGAAGATTGCCGTTGCCCCAATGATGAACGATGATACCACCGACACGGGGACATTTTATGCAACAAATCATTTTATCAATGAATTGGAGAGTAAATTCGGAGCAATTAACTTTTTTATTCCATCCTATCATGATTCCACGGATTCAGACAGTTTAACTATCCGGATTGCGGAGTCAATTGAAAAAGATAAACATCTTGATCTTAAAAGTTTTTACGAGACTGATCTTGGGAATGCGATTATGAAAGAAAACGCGGATGCGGTTTTCATAGGTATTGTAACTGATTTCTATTCTTCTTTAGGTTACAGTTATTCGAAATCAAGGCGGTTTTATCCGGCCACTCTCACAAAATGCGAATTCACTTATTACTTAATATCCCTTAAGGACGGCAGAGTCCTTTGGCGGGCCGTGATCTCGGCATCGGAGGGTTACTATCTGCTATTGCCAAAAGTGAAATATCCACCGCTCGATCTGGCGATATCAAACGGGATAGATCAAATGATAGAAAAACTTCCATTTCAAAAAAGCAGTGATTAAATAACTGTTCTGAAAATTGATCGCATAAGAAATTAAAAACCGGGATTTATATCCCGGTTTTTTGTTAATATTTATTCTTTCTGCTTTAAATCAAATTAACAGCCTAATTATTGATGGTTGTTGAAGTAATGTCATTAGGTCCAACGACCATAGTAACTTTAACAGCAGTAGCCCCGTCGTTTCCCTTTTCATTACCTACGCCGACTAAAGTAACGGATTGTGCTGCAACGGTCGGTACAACTGCGGCGCCCATGTTCGCGGTTTGTGATAAGGTTGCCGGTACTGTCCATCCCGTAAAGGTATTATTTCCGCCGCCAAGAGCGCCGGGTTTGCGGTAATATTGATGAGCCATGGAAGCTATGTTGGTTAAATCAGCTATAACCGCATCGCGGTTAGATTGTGATGCGCTTGCTGTAAAAACATTGATACCTACCACCACAGCGATACCTACTATGATAACGCCGAGAACGATTAGTAATAATTGCTGCTGACCCATGATAACTCTCCTTACTTTGTTGAAACGTAAATCATTTTGACAGGGGACAATTAATCATTTTTGGTGCCAGAAAATTTCCATTGAATAAAAGCGAATTGAGTATAACTAATTATTATAGTTCTGAAGAAAGCATTTTTACATGTAATAATTTCCAATTGCTGACTGCATGAATTTTACAAGTCCGATTGGGATATTGTATTCTGAAAATTCCCGTTATAACGAATGCTTTATTACAGTGCTTTTATAGTTTTTCATACATCGGTATGTGTAAACAGGAAGATCTTAGAGGGGGTAAATATTTGAGGTGCCGGCTTGCCCCGGGGAATGCAATGGAGCGGGGTCGGATTCGCCCCGAAACTAGGTTTCGGGGTTGCAGACCTTCCCCTTAATCAGGAATATTGAATTTACCTTTCTTGTTCTTAATCTCCCTTTCACGTTTCATCGCGTCGGATTTGTTCTCGAAAGTTTCTGTATAAATGAGTTTCAAAGGTCTTCTGTTTTTTGTTGAGGTAACTTTTCCAGAATTGTGCTGGCAGATGCGATGGTCAATATTGTGTGTATATCCAGTATATCTTTTATTATCTTTTTGGCTCAAAAGAATGTACACAGTATACATTGAATTGAACTCATGTTGAAACTGAGGTGCCGGTCGGATTCGAACCGACGAATAAAGGTTTTGCAGACCTTCCCCTTAAGCCACTTGGTAAAGACTTATGAGCCTCTGCCAGCTGTTTTGATTAAAGATAAACCATTCTTTGGATGTTTGGAGGAATCAATAATATGTATCTCTCTAAACGAAACAACCAGATTTATTACATTTTCTATAACCAACCAAACGGGAAAAGGACTTGTATTTCTACTGGTGAAAAGAGTAAATCTGAAGCATTAAAATTCTTATCAGATTTTCAAGCCGAATTAAAACAACGTAAAAGGAATAAAACTATTCCTATCACTCTTAAAGATTTCACCTTTGAATTTCTCAAATACTCTGAATCTATCCATTGTGATAATACCACAAAAGTTTTCAAAGTTACTTTCAATTACTTGAAAAAGTATTTCGGGAATATATTTATGTCTGAAATTACATCCCAAAAATTGAATGATTATTTCGCACAAAGGATGAAGAAAACCATTTACCCTGCTCGAAAAGATTTAATTAATCTTTCGAGTGCCCTCAGCTATGCGGTTAAACAAGGTTATCTAATTGAAAACTCATGTAAAACGTTCAAACGGTTTAGAATTCC
>PGYS01000068.1 GCA_002839795.1 Ignavibacteriae bacterium HGW-Ignavibacteriae-3
AAGCACAGGAGGAAAAGATATTCCTTTAATAATAATGAGTAAGCCTTCAATAAAATCATACAGAGATCTTAAGGACGACAAAAGAATTGTAATCTATATTCAGGCGAATATACACGCAGGCGAAGTTGAAGGTAAAGAAGCCGTCCAAATGCTGGCGAGGGACATCCTTCTGAAAGAAACCCCTGATTACCTGAGGAACGTAGTTCTTCTTATCTGTCCGATCTTTAACGCTGACGGAAATGAACAGATAAGCAAACTAAACCGAACAAATCAGAATGGTCCGGTTAATGGTGTGGGGGTTCGTCATAACGGTCAGATGCTGGATCTGAACCGCGACGCGATGAAAGTTGAAACTCCCGAAGTCAGAGGAATGATAACAAACATTTTAAATAAATGGGATCCGTCGATAATGCTGGACCTCCATACTACAAACGGGTCATATCACACGGAGCCTTTAACATACACTTGGATGATGAACGGAAACACGGACAGAGTCCTTGTGAATTACATGCGCGATAAAATGGCTCCGTGGCTCAAAAAAACTATAACAGAAAAATATTCCACGCCGAACGTTTTTTACGGTGAGTTCAGAGATATGCGCGATCCGGGCAAGGGGTGGGATTCATACGCTTTCGAACCGAGATATATCGTTAATTATATCGGCTTACGAAACCGATTATCGTTATTAAATGAAAACTATGTTTACGCTGATTTTAAAACACGGGTGCTCGGCTGCTACAGTCTTCTTAAAGGAGTATTGGATTACGCCTATGCAAACAAAGATGAAATAAAAAAAATGCTGGCGGATGCTGATAAGAGAGTTATTGCCCGCGGAATGAATCCCGCCGAAAAAGATTCATTCGCTGTTGAGTTTGTTAATACTCCAACTCCCGAATCCGAAATAATAAACGCGTATGAAATGGAATCATATAAAGACGCGAATGGAAGAGACCGGTTGAGACCGAGCGACCGGGTTAAACAGGTTACAGTTCCATACTTCGCAGATTATTTTCCAAAGCGGAGTGTAAAATTTCCTTACGCCTACATTATTACCGTACCGGATGCGCGGGTAGTAGATCTATTAAAAACTCACGGAATTAACATTGAAAAACTGGAGAGCGCAACAACTCTGGAGGTACAGACAATAAAAACAAAAGAATTGAAGCCCTCTGCAAGATTGAATCAGGGACATTATAATAATACGATCAAAGTAGAATATATAAACGAAAAGAAAGAATTCCCCGCAGGAAGCCTGGTAATCAGAACCGGCCAGCGGCTTGCGAATGTCGCCGCATATCTGCTGGAGCCGGAAACCGATGACGGTCTGCTGCTCTGGAATTATTGGGATAAATATCTAGTACCGCAGTGGGGCGGAGCTTTTCTGCCTTATCCGGTTTCAAAAGTTTTAAAGTTTACAGATATAAAATCAAAACCATTTTGAGTCAAAGTCTGCAGAGGAGTATAATTTCAATTGACTTGGCAAGACCCCTGGAGAGGAGTTAACAACATGAAACGCATTGTATACATAGCTGTATTGTTATTAATCAACTCTGCTTACGCACAAACAATAAAATCACCCAGCGGAATTTTATCTCTTAACTTTTCAATCAATCCGGAAGGCGTTCCTGCATACCAACTTTTATACGGCAAGGAATTTATAGTGAAAGAAAGCGCGCTCGGCCTGGAATTTTCGGATCAGCATTCGTTCGTACGCAATTTTTCTGTAGTTAAAATTGATTCCTCCGCTGTTGACGAATCATGGAATCCCGTTTGGGGAGAAGTAAAAACTATCCGGAATAATTGCAGAGAACTTGCCGTTACGCTAAAGCAGACAGATGTAAATAACAGAATAATTATTATCCGGTTCCGTCTGTTCAACGACGGGCTTGGTTTCCGCTACGAATTTCCGATGCAGGATAATCTGAATTATTTTACAATAGCCGATGAACTGACACAGTTCAATCTGGCAAAGGATCACACGGCGTTCTGGATTCCCGGGGATTATGATTCAAACGAATATTACTATACAAAGACACGCCTGAGCGGTATCGATGCAACTATAGGAAAAGAGGTGACAGAAATTTCTGTCAGGAGTATTATAGGCAAGAATTATGTCCAGACGCCTTTGATGATGAGATCCGACGACGGATTTTATATAAATATATTCGAAGCAGCGCTTGTCAATTATCCCGCTATGCACCTTAAAGTTGATCAATCGAATTTCATTTTAACCTCTCAACTGGTTCCGGATGCTGTCGGCAATAAAGCTTATATGCAGACGCCCTGTAATACTCCGTGGCGTACTATTATAGTAAGCAAAAATGCGACTGATATTCTCGCGTCAAAATTAATATTAAATCTGAATGAGCCTTCCAAAATTGAAGATACAAGCTGGATTAATCCGATGAAATATATCGGCATCTGGTGGGAAATGCATGTTGGTAAATCTTCCTGGAATTATGCCGATGTGAATAATGTGAATTTATCTTTAACGGACTGGAACGGACTGAAGCCGAACGGAAAACATGGCGCTACAACTGAAAACACAAAACGGTATATTGATTTCGCGGCCGAGCATGGATTTGACGGAGTATTGATAGAAGGCTGGAACGTCGGGTGGGAGGACTGGTTCGGAAAATGGAAGGAAAATGTTTTTGACTTTGTTACTCCGTATCCGGATTTCGATTTGGCCGGACTTTCAGAATATGCTGCTTTAAAAAATGTTAAGCTGATAATGCATCACGAAACCTCCGCCTCGGCAACAAATTACGAACGGCGTATGGATGATGCTTATTCCCTGATGAAAAAATTCGGATACCCCGCAGTTAAAACCGGGTATGTAGGCAAAATTATTCCGCGCGGGGAATTCCATGACGGACAGTGGATGGTTAACCATTACGTTCATGTAGCACAAAAACTTGCCGAAAATAAATTAATGCTGAATGCTCACGAATCTGTAAGACCCACTGGATTAAGCCGCACATATCCCAACTGGCTTGCCTGCGAAGCAGCACGCGGAAATGAATTTAACGCGTGGAGCGTAGGAAATCCACCGGAGCATGAAACCATACTACCGTTTACCCGTTTGCTGGGAGGACCGATGGACTACACTCCCGGTATTTTTCAGATTAAAATGAATTACTACAATTCCGGCAAAAAGGAACAGGTTCATACAACGCTGGCAAAACAGCTTGCACTTTACCTTACTATGTATTCTCCGCTCCAGATGGCCGCCGATCTTCCCGAGAATTACGAAAAACATCTTGACGCTTTCCAATTTATTAAAGATGTACCGGCAGACTGGGACGACTCAAAATATCTGGAGGCCGAGCCGGGCGATTATATCACTGTCGCAAGAAAGGCAAAAGGGAAAAATGACTGGTTCATAGGCGCCGTAACGGATGAGAATTCACGTTCAGCCAATATCGATCTTTCTTTTTTGGATAAAGATAAAATTTATTCAGCGACCATCTATGCCGATGCCGATGACGCGCATTGGGAAAAAAATCCTATGGCATACAGAATATTTACAAAGAGAGTAATTTCAAAGGATATTCTGAAAATTAAACTTGCCGAAGGCGGAGGATGCGCTGTGAGCATTAGACCATTATAGTCTTCAACAGAATTAAATCCGATATCGGTTTTTAATATTTTTGGTATGCATAATTTTGTTTATTAAGCCGTATTAATTCAAACCACTGAACCGCGTTTAATATGCTTGGCAGCGCAGAAGAAGTATGGGTTCCGTCTGCAATAGTTACCAATTCAACCGTAGCCCCAACCGATTTAAAATAATCTGCTGCTTTTGTAGAGTTTTCATAAGGAACATATTCATCCGCATTGCCATGATAAAATTTCAGCGGCGCGGCAGGAGTCCAGTTCAATAAACTGTTATTTGTAAAAGCCGACGTAAGATCCACTTCGCTTCCGTTAAGATATGAGTTCAGAAAGCTCTGTTGAAAGAGCTGACTTATGTCAGTTGTCAGCTGAGCGTTAATTTCACTTGTTGACTTTGTTCCGTCAAATAATAAGGGCATCTTTTCAGCGTAGGTAGAATTGAAAGCGACACCAAGCTTGTTCCATCCGTATATTTGATTATATGCAACGACAAAAAAAGAGAGATATGACGGCTGACCGTAAGTTTGTTTTTGAAGAATCGTTTTTGCTGTTAGATTGAGATCGTACGCTCCCGCCATCGGCGCGCAGGCGGCAATTTTAATTTCACTGTTGTAGTTCTTTTCTATCTCTCTGTGCGCCGCAAGAGTAACATATCCCCCTTCTGAATATCCCGCAAGAAACACCTGTCCGTTCAATTTTATATTTGATGTGCGCGCGAATTCCCTCCCAGCGCGGATGATGTCTATTACACAATCTGCAGACGACTTCGCGTGATGATATGGATGAAGCATTGTAGATTCTCCTAATCCCAGATAATCAGGAACCAATGCGTAATATCCAATGGATGCGGCGGTCAAGCCGTCAACTGCGCTCAGAGGACTTACTGAAGCCACTGCGTTTCTATTTGTTTGCGTTCCATGCTGAAGACTTATTAAAGGCGAAATGCCTTTTCCTTTAGGGACGAAGATCGCTCCGGAAGCAATGGTAATATTTCCTTTAGGATCCAGAGTGCGGTAAACAATTTTATAGGCATCAACATCATATTTGAAATTAACATTTACGGGCTGACCCGCGGCGCCGAGAGTTACAAGATTCTGCACGACCAGAGCGCTGTAACTTGCCAGAAAACTTGTCTTAACAATATCACCCCGGTTCTGCGATCCGGGTTCCACCGGCGAATCGGCGCTCTTGCAGGAAAGGGATACCGAAATAATAAATAATAGAAACAGCCGGTATAAATATTTTGGAAACAACTGCCTGATACTTTTCATAATAATCCCGTCATACTGAAATTGTTTTTAAAACTTTTCCTCATTGGGACATGGATTCTTCATATTCTAAAATATTCCTCTTGCCGGTAAGACACCAGTACTCGAGGAGCCGCATATGAACCGTCACTTAAATTTTGAATTTCCCGCGAGCCATTCATAAAAACTTCCCGGCAGAATCCCCGCTAAGCGCGTCAACAAAACCATCTGCCAGGGAAACTGGATCACTCTTTTTCCGTTTTTGATCCCATCTATAATAATATCAGCTGCCCGCCCGGGCTCCATAAGATAAGGCATTCTGTATTTATTGTTGGCCGTCATCGGTGTATTTACAAATCCCGGCCTGACGGTTATTACCTTTATTCCATAACTCTTCAATTCAATGCGTAGGCCTTCAAGATAAATTGAGGCGGCTGCTTTGCTGGCGCAGTAAAATCCGCTTCCGGAAAAACCGCGATTATCCGCAAGCGAAGAAACTCCGGCAATAATTCCTTCTTTCTTTTTAATTAAATCCGGGAGCAGTTGCTCTACCCAGTAAACAATTCCGAAGACATTGGCTCCGAACGCTTCCTCGGCAAACCGCGAATTATAATTTTTAACAGTAACAGTATGGCCGGTGCCCGAGTTCAAAACCGCGACATCAACTCCCCCGAATCTGTTTCTTATTTCCGAATACGCGGAAATCACTTCTTCTTTTTTGCTGACATCACATTTGATAACCAGTGATTGGTTGCCGGTTTTTGGTAATTGGTATATTAGTTTCTCCAGCAGTTCTATTCGTCTGGCAATCAGTATAAGCTTACAATTTTCTTTTGCGAGCCCGAACGCTAATGCTTTTCCAATTCCGGAGGACGCACCGGTAATTAAAACGACTTTGTTTTCGAAATTCATGTTTGTCTCGTTTAATAAATTACTCCGTGTTAAAATCGCAAATCACGGACCAAAATCCTCCAGTTTTTTTTGCTTGGACAAAATTTGTATCTTTTAACAAAAAATATTCTATAGATACGCAGATTGTGTTTCCAAAGGCAAATATCGTGAATCCGGAATTTCTTGAAATAGAAAACGTTTATGTAAACAGGGAGATCGTTGACACCAATTTTACATGTGATCTTTCCAAATGCAAGGGTGCCTGCTGCACCATGGAAAGCGATTACGGCGCGCCGATCACTAAGGCCGAAATCGAGGAAATAGACAGAATTCTTCCTGTCGTGATCAAATATCTTCCTAAAGAACATACGGCAATAATAGAGAAAGACGGTTTCTGGCTTGAGAAACAGGGCGAGCTGATGACACGAAGTTTAAACAACAGAGCATGCGTTTTCGTAATTTGGGACGGTGATATTGCAAAATGCGGAATTGAGCGTGCTTACCATGACGGCAAAATAGATTTTATAAAACCCGTTTCATGTCATCTGTTCCCTATCCGCATTTCGAAATTCGGCGGCGATGTTCTCCGTTTCGAAAAATACAGTGAATGTCAGCCGGCGCTTGAAAAAGGGAATAAAACTCTGATAAAAATATTAGATTTCTGCCGTGAATCTCTGGAACGTATGTACGGCAAAAAGTGGTTTGCAAAAACAAAAGAATCGGTTAATGATTAATTATGCTATCGTTACAACATAAATTATCTTTATCGCAGAAACTCTCTCCTCAGCAGATTCAATACCAGAAACTGCTCCAGTTAAATACGCTCGCTCTCGAACAGCGCATTAAAACCGAACTGGAGCTGAACCCGATTCTTGAAGAAACTCTTGATGAGGAATATGACCTCGATCAGGAAAAAGATGATGACAACGACGATGCAGCCAGTACCGATGATGAAGATGAAAAATATGACAGCAAAGAGGACGAGTTCGAACTTGAAGACTTCATGAATGAAACCGAGTCGGAACATGAGTTCGACCGGCTGAACAGAAGTCACGATGAAGAGAAGATGCACCCCGTCACCCCCCAAAGAAGTTCGATGCGCGAAAATCTTGTAAATCAGCTTCACATGCTGGATATTACAGAAGAAGAAATGATCCTTGGCGAAAACATTATCGGCGGTCTTGATAAGGACGGCTACTTTAAAACCGAACTTGAAAAAATTGTTAATGAACTTAAAATGTTCGAGAACATTGAAGTATCGCTCGAACAGGCCGAGAAAATATTAAAACAGATTCAATTACTCGAACCGGTGGGCATTGGCACGCGTAATCTTCAGGAATGCCTTCTTGTTCAAATTAGAAATTCGTCTTACGATCCATACTACTCTTACCTCGCCGAAAAAATTCTGGCCGAACATTTCGACGACTTTGCAAACAGACGTTTCGATACGATTCAGAAAGAGATGAATCTTGCAAAAGAAACTCTGCGCACAACCATTGATGTAATTCAAAAACTCAATCCCAAACCGGGCGAAGGAAACATCGACTCCGAGGAAATGAATCAGATCACACCTGATTTCCTTATAGAGAAGGTAGAGGATAATTACATAGTTACTCTTAACGATCGAAGTGTTCCATCCGTTACAATAAGCAGAACGTATCTTGAAATGATCGACACAAAGAAGCATAAAAGAAAAATATCGGACAGAGAAAAAGAAACTTATAAATTCCTGAGAGAGAAATTCGAATCAGCAAAGTGGTTTATCGCCTCCCTGCAGCAGCGCCGAAATACTCTTATGAAGATCATGCGTTCAATTCTGGAAAGACAATATGAATTTTTTGAAAACGGCCCCCGCTTTCTGAAACCGATGATCTACAAAGATATTGCCGAAGAGATCCAGATGGATATTTCAACCATCAGCAGAGTGGTCAACGGAAAATTCGTTCAAAGCCCTCAGGGCATTCATGAACTTAAATATTTCTTCAGCGAGGGTTTATCCACCGACTCGGGCGACGAGATATCGAACAAACACATAAAGGAACTGATCAAAGAGATTTGCGATAACGAGCCGAAAGACAATCCGTACAGCGACGATAAAATTGCAATAATACTTCAGGAAAGAGGAATACACGTTGCGCGCCGCACGATTGCAAAATACCGGGAAGCACTTAAAATACCCGTCGCGCGCCTGCGAAAGGAATTATGATCGTTGCAGATGTAATTCTAATTGTTCTGCTCTTTACGGGTTTTGCGGTTTCACATACCTGGCTTGCCTCAATTAAAATAAAGGAAATGCTGGCAGTAAAAATCGGGGATAAGATTGCATTCTACCGCATGTTTTATAATGTATCTTCTGTAATTCTGTTTTTAGCTTTCTATGCAGTTGCTCCAAAACCCGATATAATTGTTTATGACTTACGCTTTCCGTTCGATATCATTACATTTGTACTGCAAATTTTTTCTCTTTTTGGATTGATCTGGTCAACCCGGCCGATAAGTTTAAAAGAATTTGCCGGTGCTGGGCAGATAGAACGATTTATGAATGGCGAATATAGAACAGAAGATTTAGATGAAAAGCAGATTTTGAAAATTGAAGGGGCGTTTAAGTTGGTTCGTCATCCTGTCTATCTTTTTTCAATTTTATTTTTGGGATTCCGCCCGACGATGAATTTGTTCTACCTGACAATGTACGTCTGTATTATAATCTATTTTTATGTCGGTTCCATTTACGAAGAAAAAAAACTTGTTAAGCTATTCGGCGATGAATATTTGAAATATCAGAAACATGTTCCGAGACTAATACCATTTACAAAGTCATTTGTAAAAAATTAACTCCGGACTGACATCAATAAATTGGAGAATGAAATGAAAATTCGATCGACCACGATAATCGGCATTATTAAGGACGGCCAGGCCGCTCTTGGCGGCGACGGACAGGTTACACTCGGCAATACAGTAATGAAACACAACTCCATGAAGATCCGTAAACTTCTTAACGGAAAAGTAATATGCGGATTTGCCGGTTCTACGGCGGATGCGTTCACGCTTCTTGCCCGTTTCGAGGAAAAACTTGAACAGTACAGCGGAAATGTGAGCCGTGCCGTGGTGGAATTAGCCAAAGATTGGCGCACGGATAAATATCTGCGCCGGCTCGAAGCAATGCTCGCCATCATTTCGGAGGAAAAAGCTTTTATTGTTTCAGGCACAGGAGATGTAATTGAACCCGAAGATAATATAGTGGCAATAGGCAGCGGCGGCATGTATGCACTGGCGGCAGCAAAAATGCTTAAAAAATACGGTAACCTTTCCGCAAAAGAGATTGTAGAAGAATCATTGAAAGTGGCGGCGGATATTTGCATTTACACAAACGAGAAAATTACAGTTGAAGTTATTACCAAATGAGGAAAAAAGAATGAAGAACAGCATAATGAAAGGCCTGACTCCGGTACAAATTGTTAAGGAGCTTGATAAATTTATTATTGGTCAGGATGATGCAAAACGCGCGGTGGCCATTGCGCTTAGGAACAGATGGAGACGCCGGCAGGTTGATGAAAGCATCCGCGAAGAGATAATGCCGAACAATATAATTTTAATAGGTCCGACGGGAGTTGGTAAAACGGAAATAGCAAGACGGCTTGCAAAACTTTCCGGCGCGCCGTTTATCAAAGTTGAGGCTTCTAAATACACAGAAGTTGGCTACGTCGGCCGTGATGTTGAATCGATGATACGTGATCTTGCCGAACTTTCCGTCAGCATGGTGAGGACGGAAAAAACCGCCGACGTTCAGGAAAAAGCAGAACGGATGGCCGAGGAAAGAATCCTTGATCAATTGATTCCGCCGGTTAAAAAAGCATCCAGGCCCGAAGAAGAAGATGGTGAATCAGAAGAACTTCGCAACGAGAAAACTCGCGAGTGGATGAGAGAGAAACTGCGCAATGGAGAGATGGATGACAAGTTAATTGAATTCGATACGACAGCGCCGGCATTTGGAATGCAGGTTCTCGGGCCTATGGGAATGGATGACATGACAATGAACTTACAGGATATGATGAGCAGTATGATCCCGAAGAAAAAAAAGAAAAGAAAAACTCCCATACGTGAAGCTAAAAAATTAATTGCGCAGGAGGAGGCCGAAAAATTAATTGATATGGAGGCAGTTCAGCGTGAAGCGGTTACGCGCGTGGAGGAATCAGGAATTGTTTTTATAGATGAAATTGATAAAATCGCAGGCGCAAAGAGTCAGCAGGGACCGGATGTTTCTCGCGAAGGCGTTCAGAGAGATCTTCTTCCGATTGTTGAAGGTTCGACCGTTAACACAAAATACGGACCGGTAAAAACCGATCATATTTTATTTATCGCATCGGGCGCGTTTCATGTTTCCAAGCCAAGCGATCTTATACCCGAATTACAGGGACGGTTTCCAATCCGCGTTGAGTTAAAAAGTCTTAGCGAAGAAGACTTTGTAAAGATTCTTACGATTCCTCAAAATGCTCTGCTTAAACAATATTCGGCCCTTCTTCTTACGGAAGATGTTATAATTAATTTTAATGATTTCGCGATTAAAGAAATCGCCCGTACAGCCGCCGCGGTTAATGATCAGGTGGAAAATATCGGCGCGAGAAGACTTCATACAATTCTAACAACTCTCCTTGAAGATATTCTTTTCGAAGTCCCGGATGTGATGCCCGAAGGCAATATTGAAATTACCGGTGAAATGGTAAACGAAAAACTGGATAAGATCGTCAAGAACCGGGATTTGAGTAAATATATTTTATAAATCTGAGAAACGGCCTGCATCAGCAGGCCTGTTTCTTATTATTCCTTTCTGCAAGAGCTTCAATTCCCTACAGTTGATTATATTTCCATTCGATAATTCCATAGAGTTTTTTGAGGATCAATGAAATCAATTAAAATACTTGCCGCAATAATTTTAACGGTTCTTATTTCCGGCTGCTCACAAACTGAACCGGTACAGTTAATAAATCTCGGAGCCGCCAAGAAAGCAGTGCAATCTTATTACGAATCCGGTGAATATGACAGGGAGTGTTCCAAAATAATAGACGAAGCTATCAATTATCTTGATAAAGAAAATATTACCGAAAAATCCGTTGTTATTTTCGATGTTGACGAGACATCACTCTCTAACTATCAGTACACAAAAAAAATCGGGTTTGGGTTTATTCCAAAATCGTGGGACGAAGAACAACTAAAAGGCGATGCGCCGGCTATTAAGAGCACCAAACGGTTTTATGATTATCTCGTTTCGAGGAATATTCGTGTTGTCTTTCTGACGGGACGTGATGAAGATGCCCTTGAATCAACCCGAAGAAATCTTATTGAACAGGGATATGCAAAATTTGATACGCTGATCGTCCGATCAGAAAATGAAAAAAAATTATCAGCGGAAAAATTTAAACCGGTAAAGCGAAAAGACCTGATAGACAAAGGGTATGAAATTATTGCTTCCCTCGGCGACCAGGAAAGCGATTTTGCAGGCGAAAATACCGGGTATAAGATTAAACTACCGAATTATTTATATCTGATCGACTAATTCAAACGAAAGTGTATATGCACAACCGGCTGATAAAATTATTTTTCTTCTCTGCGTTATTATTTACTACGCTTTACATTTTTTCATGCGCCACAAAAAGTAATGAGGGGCCTGAAGTTGTTGTCCCCGTTTCAGAAAATCCAAAACCTGATACCTTGAAACCCGATCCAAATTTGATACCGCAGTTTGTTAATACAGATTATATCGAGCTGAATAAAATCTGCAGTATTTCAAAATTCCGCTCCGGCGTTGGACACGATTACTCCGATGATTTTGAACATTGCAGGAGCATGAAGCACTATTTTGTGCCCTGCGACGACGAAAACTGGTCTTTGGTAAAAATATTTTCTCCGGTTGACGGAACAGTTGATAGAATTTTTGAGGAATGGGCGGGGACTCAGGTTCAGATTAAGTCCGATAAATATCCGCAGTTTATATTTATCCTCTTTCATGTCAATCTTATAAATCCTCTTAAAGTAGGTGATAAAGTTAGTGAAGGAAATCAGCTGGGAACTCACATCGGATCTCAGACAATGTCCGATATGGCTGTTGTCCAAATTACGTCTTCGGGAAGGAGGATGATCTCCTATTTTAACCTGATGACAAATTCACTGTTTGAAAAATATCAGGCGCGGGGAATATCTGCACGGAATGAACTGATAATTACGGCAGAGGCAAGAAACGCAGATCCCATTTTTTGTAACGGACAGGCCTTTAGTTCCATGGGAACTATAGAAAATTGGGTTCTTCTTAAATAATTACGGAGAAAGCCGGAAACTAATCCGGGTTAATTAAATTGCTTGGCCATTCGTTATATTTATGATGAACGTCTACGGGTCCCCCCAAAACTCGAAAGACCTGTACTTTTCAAAATATTAGTCCTTAATTGAAGCAAGTGCCGATGAAAAAAATTCGCTGGGGAATAATAGGCTGCGGCGACGTAACAGAAGTTAAAAGCGGTCCGGGTTTTCAAAAAGCGGAAGGATCGGAACTTATCGCCGTAATGAGGCGCGACCCCGATCTTGCCGAGGATTATGCGCGCAGACATTCCGTTCCTAAATGGTATAACAATGCAGCGGAACTTATTAATGATGACGATGTAGACGCCGTCTACATTGCAACGCCCCCCTCTTCTCACAAGCAGTATGTTCTGGATGTTGCACTGGCAGGAAAACCTGTATATGTGGAAAAACCGATGGCTCTTAATTATAAAGAATGCGTCAGCATGGTTGAAGCGTGCAGATTGGCCAATGTTCCTCTTTTTACGGCATATTATAGAAGGGCGCTTCCGAGATTTTTAAAAATTAAATCACTTATCGATGATGGAATCATCGGAGACGTTCGTGCTGTTAATATGGTCCTTCATCAGCCGCCCGGAGAAAATGATATAAGGAAAATTGAGAATTGGAGAACCGATCCAGACATGGCCGGATGCGGATATTTCTGCGATCTCGGATCGCATATGATAGATCTTATACAATTTTTCCTCAGTGATATAGTAACGGCTAACGGGGTTGCTTCAAATCAATCCGGACTATACAAAGCCGAAGACACTGTAAGTGCATCGATGATTTTTAAATCCGGGGTACACGCTACTGGAAACTGGTGCTTCTGCGCCGATAAAGATATGGACAAAACAGAAATAATCGGTACCGCGGGAAGAATTGTCTATTCCAACTTTGCGGCTAATCCTGTTATTCTGGAAATGAATAATTCAACCGAAGAATTTAATATTAATCATCCCGATCACGTCGCACAACCGCTCATTCAAACGATCGTTGATGAACTGCTGGGAAAAGGAAAATGCCCGAGCACCGGCGATTCCGGCGCCCGGACAAGTTTAATCATGGATAAAATTTTGGGAAGACAATAGCTATGTCTGCCTAACAATTTAATGTTACATAAATAGGAGAAAAACCGTGGCAACTACTCATGAAAATTTAAAAGAAGCATTCGCAGGTGAAAGTCAGGCAAATCAGAAGTACCGCGCATTTGCAAAGAGGGCAGAGAAAGAGGGATTCCTCAACATAGCAAAATTATTTAGAACCGCTGCTGAAGCAGAGAGAATTCACGCTGAAGGTCATCTTCATTCATTGGATGGCATAGGTTCAACCGTTGATAATTTAAAAGCTGCAATCAATGGAGAAACATTCGAATACACCGAAATGTATCCGCCTATGCATGATCAGGCGGTAAAGGATGAGCACAAATCACAGAGAATGTTTAAGTACGCCCTCGAGGCCGAAAAAATTCACGCCGATTTATATAAGCTTGCACTTGAAGCAGCACAGCAGGGAAAAGATCTCGATGTGGGCGAAATCTATCTGTGCCCCATTTGCGGACACATAGAATTCGGCAAACCTGAAGCTAACTGTCCTATCTGCGGAACGCTCGCTTCTAAATATGTTAAGGTGTAAAACACACAAAAAAATAATTTTAAACATAATTACTCAAAAGCGATTATCTTGCCGGTGATCGCTTTCTTTATCTATTTTGAACGACTCCAAAATATTCTTGAATTATAGGATCTATGATATTGAAATTCTCCAGAGCAATTGTAAGAATGCCGTGCAGAAACATGATCAACGGATTAACGACTGCAAATCTGGGTCTGCCGGATTATATCAAGGCGATCGGTCAGCACGGGGACTACATTCATGCTCTTGAAAACTGCGGACTCGAAGTGCTAACTCTTCCGGCTGATGAAAAATTTCCCGATTCAACTTTCATTGAGGATATTGCTCTATTCACTCCGCATTGTGCAGTTGTTACAAATCCGGGTGCACCGTCAAGAAATGGTGAAATCTCTTTAATTAAAGAAACACTTTCGGATTTTTTTTCCAGAATAGAAAAAATTCATTCACCCGGTACGCTTGAAGCAGGCGATGTGATGATGGTTGAAGATCATTATTATATAGGACTTTCAGAAAGGACAAATGAAGAGGGCGCCCGGCAGCTTATCGAAATTCTTAATAATTACGGATTGAACGGTTCCGTTATAAAACTGGAAAAAGTCCTCCATCTTAAAACAGGTGTTTCGTATCTGGAAAGAAACAATCTTGCCGCCTGCGGTGAATTTTTGATCCATCCCGAATTTCAGAATTATAATCTCATAGAAATTGATGATGATGAAAGTTATGCCGCCAACTGTCTGTGGATAAATGATAAAGTATTAGTTCCCGCTGGCTTTCCCAAAACCAAAAAGAGAATAAGTGATGCCGGTTATTTTACTATTGAAGTCGATCTTTCAGAGTTCAGAAAACTTGACGGCGGTCTAAGCTGCTTGTCTTTACGGTTTTAATTTTTTTTAATAAACAGAGCATCTAATGAAGAGTATAAATCTCGATTTCATAAGAAGTCAATTTCCATCCCTTGCCGGAGAATGGATCTTTATGGATAACGCCGGCGGCTCTCAGGTTTTGCAGACTGTGGCAAATAGAGTAAGTGATTATCTTATCAATTCGAACGTTCAGCTTGGCGCATCATACGAAATTTCCAGAATATCCACAGAGCGCGTGCATGAAGCTCCTAAGATGGTGGCGGAATTTATCAACGCGAAAGAACAATCTGAAATTATAATCGGTCCCTCTACTACTTTGTTAATTAGAATACTGGCCTTGTCCCTGGCTCAGACATTCAAACCGGGAGACGAGATTGTCGTAACCAACTGCGACCACGAAGCGAACATTGGAGCATGGGTTGAGCTGGAAAAGATGGGGCTTGTAATTAAAAAGTGGAAGATCAATCAGGATTCGTTTGAGATGGAGCTGAACGATCTTGAAATCCTGTTGACCGGCAAGACCAAACTTGTAGCGGTCACGCATACATCAAACATTCTGGGCACACTTAACCCTATCAAACAGATAGCTCAACTTGTTCATTCATACGGAGCTTTAATATGTGTTGATGGGGTCGCTCACGCGCCGCATCGCATTATTGACGTTCGGGACTCCGATGTGGATTTTTACGCGTTCAGCTTCTACAAAACATTCGGTCCGCATATCGCCATGCTCTACGGGAAAAAAGAACTACTCTTAAAAATTCCCGGTGTTTGTCATTTTTTTGTAGAGCCCGATAATATTCCGTATAAATTTCAGCCGGGCAGTCCTAACTATGAACTAAGTTATGGTCTACTGGGAATAAAGGATTATTTCTTCGAATTAACGAAAGCGCACAGTTTTACCGGACATAATTTTAGAGAGAGCGCTGAATTCTGTTACAAACTTATAGCGGATCATGAAGAAATTCTTGCAGAGAAATTATTGAATTATCTAAATTCAAAACGAAACGTTAAAATTATCGGAAGCACCTCTTTTAACAAGGACAAACGTGTTCCAACAATTTCTTTTACTGTAAAAGATAGAATGAGCGATTCGATAATCCCAAAAGTCGATGCGAAAAAGATCGGAATACGTTACGGTGATTTTTATGCACGAAGACTGATAGATGATCTGGGGCTTGCCAAACAAAACGGCGTTGTGCGTGTGAGCCTGGTTCATTACAACACATTGGATGAGATCGAAAAGCTGATTAATGTGTTTGAGCAAATTTTCTAATTTCAATAAACTATAAAACTAAATTTATCCAGGACTTAGCTATGACAGAATTTAAAGATGTTACAATCGTTAAAAAAGCCAATGTATATTTTGACGGCAAAGTTACCAGCCGCACGGTTCTTTTCCGCGACGGAACAAAAAAAACGCTGGGTATAATGAATCCGGGAGAATACGAATTTGGGACAGCCGAAAAAGAATTAATGGAAATTCTCGCTGGCGAATTAGAAGTTCTGCTTCCGGGAAATACAGATTGGCTGAATATTAAAGGTGGTGAGTCCTTTGAAGTTCCGGCGCAATCCAAATTTAGTTTGCGGGTCAATTCTCTGACAGATTACTGCTGTTCCTATATAAAATAACCGGGGGTGAAATTTGTGGCTTTGATTTATTAGGCTTCTCCCGGTTTCCTGCATTCTTGCTTTCTCTAAAGCGCAAACACGCCGGGAATTATTTATATTTGCACCCATTAATAATACAGTTCAGAGCAATAGATGCATCCAAGAAATCTTGAAGATATTCCAAAAGCCTACAATCCCAAAGACGCCGAAAATAAGTGGTATAAATACTGGGAGGAACATAATCTTTATCATTCCGAAGCCGACGAAAACAAAACTCCCTACACAATTGTAATTCCTCCCCCGAACATAACGGGTATTCTGCATATAGGCCACATTCTCAACAACACGCTTCAGGATATCTATATTCGTTACAAACGGATGACCGGGTTTAATGCATGCTGGGTGCCGGGAATTGACCATGCCTCAATTGCAACAGAATCGAAAGTAGTTGCGCTC
>PGYS01000206.1 GCA_002839795.1 Ignavibacteriae bacterium HGW-Ignavibacteriae-3
CCTTTGTGTATACTTTACCCGGAAGTGTAAAAGCTGTTAATGAGTATATGACTGAAATAACCAAAACACTAAAACACCTATATTTAATGAGACTAGGGATAGACAGTCACTAAATATCAAAGAAACTTGGGGGCGACAATTTGTTGCCCTTTTTTAATTTTACCTAATAAACTGAAATTTAGTAGGATAAGTTTTACTTTTGCATATATTTCATTTAACTTAAAGCTAACCATTTATAATGTTTCATAAACCTTTTGCCACTATCTTTGTCTTATGAGTAGAATTAACAACAAATTATTTTACATATATGGCAGTTAAATACTTGACGCAACTAGGTTTTTTGTTATCATTCCTAGTTTTTACTTTTGGATGTTCTAATAGCAAAAATGATAACGCTTCACAGGGGCAAGTTCGTAAAGGTTTACCCGTTGAGGCATTAGTTGTAAAACTTGAGCCATTAACCCAGAGTCTTTCTCTTTCAGGCTCACTTATGGCAGGTGAAGAGGTTGACCTTAAGGCTGAAATTACTGGAAAACTAGTGGAGTTTTATTTGGAGGAAGGAAGGACTGTTACCAAGGGTCAACTTCTTGCCCGCGTTAACGATAGTGAGGTACGAGCTCGATTAGAGAAGTTAAAATCCGATTTAAAACTTGCAGAGGATGATGTTGCTCGTAAGCAAAGGCTTAAGGAAATAAATGCACTAAGCCAACAAGATCTTGATGTAGCCATTAATAAGGTTGAGGGCACAAAAGCCGATATTATGCTAGCTCAAGCTCAAATTGAGAAAGCCGAAATTCGAGCTCCTTTTGCTGGTAGAATTGGGCTTCGTAATGTTAGTCCAGGTAGTTTTATTGGTACAAATACAGTTTTAGCAACGCTTATCCAAGATAATCCTCTTCGATTAGAGTTTTCTGTTCCAGAGAGATATGCCTTTGGCATTGCAAAAGGGAAAGAGGTTACCTTCACATTAGGGCATTACCCGACAATACATAAGGCAACGGTTTATGCAACCGAATCGGTAATCGATGCACAAACAAGGGCTTTAAGGGTTAGAGCAGAGTGCCCAAATCCCAAAGGAGAACTAATTCCTGGTTCATTTGCTAGAGTAGCATTCAAAATCGACGGAAATCTCGAAACAATATTAATACCTCCACATGCGCTAGTCCCAGTTCTAGGAGGCCAAAACGTCGTGGTAGTGAGAAGTTCAAAGGCGGTATATTCTCCGGTTGAGATTGGCGCCCGAACCGCAACAGCCGTTGAGGTGGTATCAGGTATTCAGCCTGGAGATACGGTATTACTATCGGGATTGCTTCAGGTTCGTGAAGGTATGACTGTTTCTACAACAATTGTTGATAGCTGGTAGAAAATATTTATCAGCGTTATTATATTGGTAATCAGCAATAAATAATCAAGAACTTACAAAATGAATCTTTCATCACTAAGTATAAATCGCCCTGTTCTCGCTTCTGTGCTATCAATTATTGTAGTGCTCTTTGGAGTAGTGGGGTATACATTTCTAGGAGTTCGGGAGTACCCTAGTGTCGATCCACCTGTTGTAAACGTTAGCACCTCTTATGTTGGTGCAAATGCTGATGTAATTGAGGCACAGATTACTGAGCCGCTTGAGGCGGCTTTAAGTGGAATTGCTGGAATAAAGTCGCTCACATCATCAAGCTCCGATGGACGAAGTTCCATCTCTGTGGAGTTTGAGCTGGGTGTAGATATGGAGGCCGCTGCCAACGATGTGCGCGACAAAATGTCGCAAGTTGTTAGGCGCTTACCACCTGATATTGATGCTCCAGTTGTTTCAAAGGCCGATGCCGATGCCGAAACAATAATTGTTATCACCGCACAAAGTGATACACGTGATTTGCTAAGTCTCTCCGATATTGGGAATAATCTTATCAAGGAACGCCTGCAAACCATAACAGGAGTGAGCCAAGTTGGAATTTGGGGTGAAAAACGTTACTCTATGCGTATTCATTTAGATCCAAATAAACTATCGGCTTTTGGTCTAACACCCAGCGATATTAGGCTTGCACTTAGTAGAGAGAATATCGAGCTACCAACAGGAACCATAGAAGGGTATTACACTGATCTATCAATTCGTACGCTAGGAAGACTAGAAACAGAAGAGGAATTTAGCAATCTAATAATTAGAGAAGTAGATGGAGTTCCAGTGAAACTCAAGGATGTGGGTAGAGTTGAACTTGCTCCTGAGAATGAGCGAACAATATTTAGGGGAAATTTTGGAACGCCACAAATTGGTATCGCAATTACTACACAACCTGGTGTTAACTATATATCTGTAGCTGATGAGGTTTATAAGCGAATAGAGCAACTTGAGAGGGAGCTGCCCGATGATATTCGTTTAGGTGTGGCTATCGATATTACAACATCTATTCGCAAGGCTGTTAAGGAGGTTCGTGATACAATTTTGATGGCTTTTATACTAGTGATAATTGTAATATTTGTTTTCCTTCGGCGTTGGCGCACTACGCTAATACCAATGATAACGATACCAATATCCTTAATCGGTTCATTCTTCGTGATGTACTTAATGGACTATTCAATCAACGTATTGTCACTTTTGGGTATTGTTTTGGCCACCGGACTCG
>PGYS01000069.1 GCA_002839795.1 Ignavibacteriae bacterium HGW-Ignavibacteriae-3
TAACGCTTCTAAAATCATTAACTGGTTAAAAACCAGAAAAAGATAGAAACGTCCTTCCTTGATTTCCACATTCACTTGGGCTAATTTTACGAATCATTTTTCCATATTAGGGTACTACTGTGAAACTATTAAATAGTGCAATCGTTAGTTTTGTGAAATTATTGCCAAAACCTGTTGTGCATATATTTGCCAAGAAGTATATCGCCGGAGAATCGTTGGATGATGCGGTACGCGTAACCAAAGAATTGAATGCAAAAGGAATCCTGACGACAATCGACGTTTTGGGTGAATCTGTAAATACCAAAAAAGAGTGTGAACAGGCCAAGAATGAATGTCTGGCAGTCCTTGATGCGATTGATAATCACAAACTGAATTCTAATTTATCACTTAAACCAACACAGCTTGGATTGATAATTGACAGGGATTTCTATTTAAATCAGTTGACCGAAATATTAGAAAGGGCAAAGAAATACAGAAATTTTGTCAGAATTGACATGGAGGATTCATCCACCACCGATGCCACCATTGAAACATTTAATGATTTGAGAAAAAAATATTCCAATGTTGGGATTGTAGTGCAATCATATCTGAGAAGAACTTTCAATGATGTCGTTGAGCAGAATAAGCTCGGGACTCATTACCGTCTTTGCAAAGGAATTTATGTTGAAGAGGAAAAGATCGCTTATAAAGGAGTGCAGGAAGTGCGTGATAATTTTATGAAGATTCTTGAGCGCATGCTGGACGATGGAAATTACGTGGGTATAGCTACTCATGATGACTGGCTGGTCGAAGAATCCTATAAATTAATCAAGAAAAAAAATATCCCTAAAGATAAATTTGAATTCCAGATGCTTTACGGAGTAAAGGAAAATTTACGCGACCGGATAAATGCCGACGGGTATAAGATAAGGATTTATGTCCCTTACGGAGGACATTGGTATAAATACTCGATCAGACGTCTGCAGGAAAATCCGCAGATGGCGTGGCATATCACAAAAAGTATATTTTCACTTAACTGATGAATGTTCTTGGAATTGAAAGTTCATGCGATGAGACTTCCGTCGCAATTATATCCGATGATAAACTTGTAGCTAATTTAATCTCATCGCAGGATTTCCACGAAAAGTATGGCGGGGTAGTACCCGAACTGTCAAGCAGGGCACATCTTCAGATACTGCTCCCGCTCGTTAAAAAAGCTTTGGCCGGCGCCAATATTTCCTCCGATCAGATCGATCTCGTCTGTGCCACAGCAGGTCCGGGTCTTATCGGTGCACTGCTCGTGGGTCTTTCATTCGCAAAAGGATTCGCGTATTCCGCAAAGAAAATATTCATTCCCGTGAATCATATAGAAGGGCATATCTATTCGGGCTTCCTGATGAATGATAAACCTGAATTTCCGTATTTGTGCCTTGTGGTTTCAGGCGGACATACACTTCTTCTGCTTGTAGAGAGCGATACCGAAATTAAAAAACTCGGTACTACAATCGATGATGCCGCGGGCGAGGCATTTGATAAGATTTCAAAACTGCTCGGATTCGGATATCCCGGCGGGCCCAAAATTCAGGAAGCCGCATTGAATCAGAGAACGGATTATAAAGATTTTCCAATTGCACAATGTAAAAATGAATATGATTTTTCATTCAGCGGATTAAAGACATCCGTTCTCAGGTTCATTCAGAAGGAATATGGCGAGGCATCAAAGATTCCGGCCGATCATCTTCAGCTGATTGCCGCCTCTTTTCAATACTCCGCCGTTAGAGCACTAACTACAAAAGTTGAAAAGGCGCTGCAAAATTACGATGTAAGTTCAATATCTCTTGTGGGCGGCGTGGCCGCAAATAAAATGCTTCGGGAAGAATTTCAAAAACTCTCGGTTAGATATAATAAGAAAATGGTTGTTCCTTCACTTGAATTTTGCGGCGATAACGGAGCCATGATTGCATACCGGGGTTTAAGATTGCATCAGAATGGAATTAAATACGGATTTGATTTTAACGCCTTTCCAAGTCTTGCCGATCATACATTCATAAGATAAATTCATTTAAAGCTTTCTGATTCGCATCTCTTAAAAGAAAAAATTTCGATATATTAGAATTATCTTTAACAGAAAAAGAGAACATGCCCGAAGATAAATCCTCACGCAAAAAGCTGCTCAGCAGAAATGAGGCACTTGCCGTCTCAGCTTTTTTCATATTTATACTCGCATTGCTTCTGTTTACTTTCTTTCTTCCCAATCATTACAAACAGAATCCGCCGGTTATTATAGATATTCCATACGGTGCCACACTCACCGGTGTGGTGGATACTCTTTATGCGCATGAGATAATTCCGAGCAAATTCAACATGAAAGTAGTTGCATTTCTATACGGCGCGGAGAAGAAAATAAAAGCGGGCAGGTACAAAATCCCGAACGGATTAAGCTATGTGAAACTGATTGAACTTATGATCAATGGTTCCCCCGTTTCGCAGGTGCTTATCACAATTCCTGAGGGGATATGGCAGACTGAAGTCGCGCAGATTCTTAAGAGGGAATTGAATATTGATTCAACTGAAGTTATGGAATTAAGTAAAAGCAGATCATTCTTAAATTATCTCAATCTAAATGCAAACAATCTTGAAGGTTTTCTTCTTCCCGAGAGTTATTACTTTTATACAAATACTACTGCGGCGGAAGCCTTATCCCGTCTTAAACTCGAGATGGATAAATTCTTCACTCCCGGTATGGAAGAGAGGATGAAAGAACTAAATATGAACAGGACTCAGATTCTTACATTGGCATCAATTATTGACGGGGAATCGAATTTGGTGAGTGAATTTAAAACAATTTCAGGTGTATATCATAACAGATTGAAAATAGGAATGGCTCTACAGGCGGATCCGACTGTACAATATCTTATAAGGGACAAGCGCAAGAATAAAGTCTACAAGAAGGATCTTCTTATAAATTCCAAATTCAATACATATCTCTATCAGGGACTGCCGCCTGCGCCTATAAATAATCCCGGTAAGGACGCGATTATGGCTGCTTTATATCCTGAAAAAAACGGATATTTATTTTTCGTGGCTAATGGTACAGGGGGACATACATTTTCAACCAACCTCAATGAACATGAAATTAATGTGAGCAAATACAGACAATGGCGAAGATCTCAAAATTAATATTTTACTTTATCCAGTCAGGATTCTTTTTCATGATTGCCGGATGCGCCAATCAGATGACTCCGGGTGGCGGTGATATTGATAAAACTCCGCCCCAGATAATCGAGTCGTTCCCCCTTAACGGCACAGTAAATTATGATAAGAATTATTTTGAAATTGTTTTCAGTGAATATGTTGTTAAAAGTTCCGTGCAGAACTCGGTTTTTATTTCACCGGCATTGGAAAAACCACTTGAATATGACTGGAGCGGAAAGTCTCTGACTGTTTATTTTTCTGATACATTAAAGAAAAACACAACTTACACTATTAGCATCGGCACAGATGTTCAGGATATTAATAACAGCAACAAGATGGCCGAAGCATATACTTTTGCCTTCTCCACCGGTAATAAAATAGATAAGGGAAGAATAAGCGGAAGGATTTACGACCAGAATTCCGAAGGCCTGATGATCTTCTGCTACAGGGAATCGGGGAAAGAAATTGATCCTTCAAACCAGAAACCCGATTATATCTCTCAGTCCGGCAAAAATGGAAAATACTCTCTTCTTGGATTGGGAGAGGGATCTTACAAGGTATTCCCCATAAATGACAAGCAGCGTAATTCAAAATATCAAAAAAACCAGGATGAATTCGGAGTTCAGTTTAAAGATATAGTCCTCGACGAAAAATTTAATGAGGCGATTAATGTTGATTTCTTCCTCACAAAGGAGGATACAATCGCACCACAGATTTCAAATGTAATTATGAAAAACAGAAATAATTTTATCGTCGAGTTCATGGATGTAATAGACAGCCTGAGTACGGGTGCGTCAAACTTTTATCTATATGATTCCCTCTCCGGGAAAAAAATATTACCGGGTTATTTTTTCAAAGGTGATGCTAAACCTCTTCAATATTATTTAGGCTTTGCAGATTCACTCGATCCGGGAGGGAACTGGATATTAACTTCGAGCGGAATTCCTGATCCGGCAGCAAACATTTCAGGTGAAGAAAAGAATAAAATTACAGTCAAAAACGAAAGAGACACAGTTTCTTTGAAAATTCTCAGGGCAGAAGGGGAGTTACCCGCCGGGAAAGTTGATTTCGAAAAAGCTGAACTTAATCTGAGACTTAATAAAGGACTTGACTCGGTTAACCTGAAGCGCAGACTTACTATTGAGGATTCCAAAGGAGAAAAATTTACATACAAAATTAAAAGAGTGGATGATGCTTTTTACAAAATTTCAGTTGTGCCGGCTCTAAAGCAGAGTACTGAATATAAATTAAATCTGGACCTTAGAAATTACACCGATTATTGCGGCAACCGGGTGGATTCGCTTTTCCAGAGCAAGTTCACTACATCGAATGAACTGGATTTCAGCGGTGCCGCGGGGGATGTTTCCGTCCTGAGTGATACTTCAGACGTTATTGTTGTCTTGCAGAACGCATCCGATCGTAAATTAAAATACAGCCAGAAGACCGGAACAAAAAAGAATTTTGATTTCAAGAAGGTCATTCCGGGTAAATATATTGTCTGGGGATTCAAAGATGAGAACAGGAATAATAAATACGATCAAGGACAAATAATTCCTTTTAAATTGTCGGAAGAGTTCAAGTATTATCCCGACACGCTGAATCTGCGCGCGCGGTGGCCGGTAGGTGGAATCAGTCTTCAATTTGAAAAATAATTCAAAATAAATTTAATATGCGGATAATTCATATAATATTACTGGCTGCTCTCTGCTCGCTCAGTTATTTAAATGCTCAATCTCTAAATTTCATTGTAAAGGGATCGGGATCTGATAAAGCATTTCTCTTTTCCGTTGAAGGGGAGAAGACTTTTCTTATAGATTCTCTGACCTCGAAAAGTAAGGACCATTTTACCTGCGACTTTACAGGCTCTTCACGTCATCCCGGATTATACAGACTCCTGGTTTTAAATAAGAGAATAGATTTTATTTATGATGGTGAAGATATACTGATAAAAACTGAATCCGAAAATCCGCTCGACAGCATGAAGGTTGAGAAATCGGAAAGCAATTCTATCTATTATTCATTCGTCAGATTGAACAGACAATACAAGACAAAATCTGAACTCTTGCAGCTGATCCTGATGCGTTATCCTAAAGATGATAATTATTACCGGACCACGATCAATAAATTCGAACAGCTTCAAAAAGAGTACACTGAATTCGTTGATAAGTATTCCAGGGTTAATCCTAATTCATTCATCGCGAAATATGTGAAAAGCGCGCAATTGCCTATTGTGAATTTCCTTCTTCCGCTTGATAAGCAATTATCTTTTTTAAAATCTCATTCACTCGATAATATCGATTTTACCGATGCGGGATTGATCTATTCCGATCTCCTGACCAATAAAACAATTGAGTATCTCACTTATTTCGGAAATCCCCAGCTTCCAAAAGAACTTCTTGAAAAGGAGTTTATGAAGGCGGTTGATTCTCTGCTGAACAGGGCAAAGGTACACCCGCTGGTCTATCAGCATATAGTGGAATATCTTATTGACGGGTTCAAAAAATACGGTATGGATATGACACTTGATTACATAGTTCAGAATTATGTAATAAAAGATGATCTGTGCCTTGATCCAAAAACTGAAAGTTCGATTCAAAGAAGAATCGACCAGAATAAAAAATTACATTTGAACTCACCTGCCCCGGATATTAAGCTGCCGGATATAAATGGAAGAGTGATTGAGCTTTCAAAATTAAAAAGCGCAAATGTACTGATAGTTTTCTACGCAAGCTGGTGCCCTCATTGTACAGAATTAATTCCGGAACTTGACAAGCTTTATAAGGATAGCGATTTAAAGCAGTTTGAAATACTCGCAGTATCGCTGGACGAAAAAAAAGAGGATTGGATAAATTTTGTAAAGAAAAATAAGCTGGACTGGCTTAATGTTTCCGATCTGAAAGGGTGGAACTCTAAGGCGGCATCGGACTACTTTATCTACGCGACACCGACTATGTTTCTTGTCAACAATAAATTAAACATCACAGGCAAGCCGTTAACTATTGCCGAACTTGAACTTATGCTGCAAGCAGATAAAAAATAGTTATAACACTCTGCATTATGAATAAAGGAATCAAATCTACTTATAAAGATAGAACCGATTTGAGAGTTCCCGGAACCAGCTTAAATCCTTAGTTAAATATTTGTGAATGTCCGCTACCAGAAACCTCTTCGAAAATTTCTTTCTGATGTTGTCTGTCCCTAGTACCAAATCAAACATTTTCATTCTGTTTGTTGTACACAATGTAAACGGGTTTTTATCCGGATAGAGATTATTATGCTCCTGAAGAAAATAGAACTGAAGTTCAAGCAGATTAACTATTTTATAATCGGTTATGTGTATCTGTACACCGTTAAAAATTTTATCCTTCCAGTCCCCGAAGAGTACCTTGAATGAAAGGGGTCTGAAAAGAACGCCTGGCAGTTTGAGTCCATTCATTCTTGATGCCAAGGTATCGGCGTTTATCCATTCTGCAGCATATACCTGGAATGGAAGTGTGTAGGTAATCCCAATTCCAAAGACAACAAGTTCACCAAGGACACCGCTTGCTACAAGATAGTCGGGCGTTTCCTGAAACGGGACGTGCGGGGAGGTTGGAACCCAAATCAATCCCGTGTCACTGAATCTCATCCATCTATTCCATCCTTCCATTTTAATCACTTTAAGATTACACTTTACTTTATTGCCGATTGCGGTTCTGGAATTAATGAGACGGGCTAATTCTCCGCATGTGAGACCATACACGTAAGGAATTCCATATGCACTTACGAAAGATCTGAAATCGTCTTCGGCAACATTCCCTTCTATTTTTTGTCCGCCAAGAGGATTAGGACGGTCCAGCACAATAAAATCTATTTTATTCTCGGCCGCGGCTTCCATAGCGTTGCCCATTGTGCTTATGTAAGTGTAAGACCTCACACCTATATCCTGAATATCATAGACCAGGACATCAATACCGCGGAGCATTTCTTTTGTCGGTTTTCTGCTCTTGCCGTACAATGAGAAATACTTTATTCCGGTCAGCGAATCTGTAAAGTCGTCATATAATTCTCCCGCCCCGATAAGCCCTTTCAATCCGTGTTCAGGAGAAAAAACGGCAACCAATTTAAAATTATCGGCTTGGAGGAATATATCAAGCGTTAATTTCAGCCTGCTGTTAACTCCTGCGTGGTTTGTGATTAATCCTACACGTTTTCCTGCAAGTATTGAGAATTGATCTTTCTGAAGCACATCAATTCCAAGGGAAACTGTTTGCGGTTTTACCGTTGCCGCTGAAAAAAAAATGAAGAGGAGTGACAGCAGAGAGTAAACGATTATTTTTTGGAAAATTAATTCTCTATAAAAAAAGGCAGGGACTATCGTCATTGATTTATCGCTTTCATAACCATTCCAAATAGAATTGCAGTTTCGCGTGATATTTCTTCCATTCTTATGTCCGTACGTTTTTTTATTTCGTTGGCAATTGTCTGATTGCTTAAGGAGGCACAATTTATAAGTACGTTAAGATATGCTCCTTTAGCCGCTGTATCTGCTAATGAAACCGCCACGCCTGCATCTGATAGTGAATTCTTATTTCCCTTCTCAATTATTGTTTTTATTAAGGGAAGAATTTCTCCGGTCGCGATTATTACTTCTATCGGAACCTCAGCCGCTCCGATCGTAGCTTCCTCAATTTTGCGTAACCTTTCCTCTTTTTCAGTATCGCTTTCTTTGGGAAGTTTAAATGCCGCCATTACTTTATCGAATGCTTCATTGTCTCTTGTGCCGAGATCAATAAATTTTTTCTGATACGATTCCAGCTCTTCTTTCAGCTTTATCATTTCCGCTTCAACTTCAGCATATTTCTTTTTGCCTATTGTCAGATTGCAGACCATAATTCCAAGACTGGCGGAGAGTGTACCGCACAAGGCCGCCACATTTCCTCCTCCCGGAGTCGGGGAATTGGAGGATAGTTCATTGAAATATTCTTCTAATGTTTTTGATTGATTCATTTTATTTCCTCTTCAATATTTTATTAGTCTAAAAGCTAATTTCTAATGTCCGACTCTGAATTACTAATGACCTTTTTAGATCATATATTCGATTATCTTTTCTTCCGGTTTGAAGGGGTGAAGAGCGCTCAGTCCCAGGTTCTCAATAGCAACTTCAACTAATCGTTTCTCATCCGATTCTTTTCCGTTTGTATAAAATTTTCCTGCCTGAAGCATTGATTCCAGTGGCACGAGTCCCACTATTTCACTTCCATTAACTTCTACGCCAAGCCGCATTGCTTCTTTTTTCACTTCTTCATATGCGATATGCATCGGAGTAACGAAGTAGTTTGTAAGATTCATCGAGACCTGAGAGATATTATATTTCTCAAGAGCTACTCCCATACCTTTGACATCTTTCAATCTTCCGGGGACTTTTACCGATTTTCCGTCGACCTTAATAATATTACCATTCGCGTCACGTTTTGCATAACCGCTTTCGCGCAGTATCTCGCCGATCTCCTTTGCATGTTTTACATCGCTCGATTTGATATTAACATTATACGCAATTAGAAAGAAACGCGATCCTGTTACAATAGCTCCGAGTTTTGGATTAAAAACCGCTTCACCGTAATCGGGGGCCCAGTTAGGATCTTTAAGTTTCTCCTCGAGTCCTTCATATTCACCCTGGCGTATGCTCGATAAATTTTTCCTGTCGTCTTTCAGAGCAGCGCTTTCATAAAGATAAACAGGAACATTCAATTCTTTTGATATTATACCGGCAAAGTCCTTAGATATTTTAACGCACTCTTCGGTCGTTACATTTGCCACGGGTACAAATGGAACTACATCTATCGCACCGAGGCGGGGATGTTCTCCCTTATGTCTCCTCATATCAATATACTGTGCGGCTATTTTACAAGCGCTGACAGTTCCATCCAATATTCCCTTTTCGTTTCCGGCTAAAGTAACTACCACACGGTTATAATCGGCATCGGGTTCAAGACTCAATAACTTCACACCATTTATTTTACTTATCGATTCTTTGATGGCTTCGAATAATTCTGGATTATTTCCTTCGCTGAAATTAGGTACACACTCTATTACTTTCATTGGAACTCCGGATTATGGTAGATTATTTCACCTTTTTTGATTGTATACATATTTAAATTTATTCCGATGTTATAGATAATCTCGGAATAATCCTGTGCACGAAAAACGGCAAAATCAGCCTGTTTGCCTATTTCAATACTTCCGATTTTTTCATTCAGATCGACAGCTTTTGCCGCATTAATCGTAACCGCAGAAATAATTTCCTCAACGCTCATTTTCATTTTAAGAGCGGCAAGCTGCATTATCAGATGGAGGTTAGGAATATGAGAGGATCCCGGATTGTAATCTGTAGAAAGAGCTACAATAGCGCCGTGGGAGATCAGTTCTCTTGCGGGCGCATATTCATGTTCTAAAAATAATGATACGCCGGGGAGCAATACCGAAACTGTATTACTCTTGGCTAATTTAGGAATATCCTCTTCCGAGATTACCTCCAGATGATCTGCACTAAGTGCGTGATGCTTTAATGCAATATCTAATCCTCCGACTTTATTAAACTGCTCGGTATGAAGGCGGAGTTTATAGCCGAGTTTTTTTGCCTTTGTAAATATTTTGTCTACCTCTCCTGCAGAAAATGCCGTTGCCTCGCAGAAAGCATCAACATGATAAGCCAGTTTATTTTTTATTATATAAGGTAAAAGTTCAGTAATAATCAAATCGAGATACTGCTTATGATCATTTTTGTATTCAGGGGGATAAGTATGGGCTCCCAGAAAAGTAGGAATTATCTCGATTGCCGACTTTTTTCTGAAATAATTAATAACCTGAAGAAGTTTTATCTCATCGTAATAACTTAATCCGTATCCGCTTTTGATCTCGAGTGCTGTTACACCCTGAGAGATAAAATGATTTATCCGCGGTTTCAGGAGTTTAACAAGTTCCTCAAACGAAGAACTTCTGACCGCATGCATTGTTGATGTTATCCCGCCGCCTGCTTTTGCGATTTCTTCATATGATGCTCCCTTTAATCTCATCCGGAATTCATTGGAACGGCTGCCGGCAAATGCGGCATGTGTGTGACATTCCACCAGTCCCGGCATGATAAATCCTCCGTCAAGATCCACAACCCTGTCAGCGGTTGTTTTGGTAATAGAGGAATTGGCAATGAAATCTGCTATTATCCCGTTTTCGACAAGAATTGAATGGTCTGTAATCACTCCGATATCGGAAAGTTCCTTTCCCCGCTTGTAATGCAGACCCTTTGTATCAACAGTTAATATTTGTGCGGGATTCCTGAATAATATTTTCATAACTCTTCAATTTATGTAACACTCAAAAATAGAGAAATCAATTCTTTATTTGCCAATATTTTTGTCTATCGCGACCAAATTTCGTAATTTTGCATACTAAAATTAGAAGGACTACCATAAATGTCTTCTGGAAAAAAACTCAAAATCCTTTTCGCTACCTCGGAAGTAGTTCCATTTGTTAAAACAGGCGGTTTAGCGGATGTTTCATCTGCTCTTCCTCAGAAACTTCAGGAGATGGGACATTTTGTTAGAATAATTGTCCCCAAATACGGCGCAATTGATGAACGGAAATATAAGATACACGAAGTCGTAAGGTTAAAGGATCTAAAGATAAATATAGGTGACGCTGAAGTAGTATTTTCATTGAGATCATCTTTCCTTATCGGGCCAAAAACCAGGGTACAGATTTACTTCTTGGATAATCCGGAATTTTACGGCAACAGACACAGTCTTTATACCGATCCTCTGACCGGGGACGATTATCCTGATAATGATGAACGTTTTATTCTTCTTAACAGGGCTGTTTTTGAACTCATAACAAAATTGGGTTGGACTCCGGATATCATCCATTGCAATGACTGGCAGACCGGGCTTATTCCCGCCTACCTGAAGTCTACTTATCAGAATGAACCGCTCTTTAAAAACATAAAAACATTATTTACAGTACACAATCTTTCTTTTCAGGGAATCTTCCCGAAGGCCAATTTCTCCAAAACAGGTCTTCCAAAAGAACTTAATAATGAAAAGGGAGTGCTTCACAAAGGCAAACTTAACTTCCTCAAGAGCGGTTTGTTATTTTCCGATATGGTAACTACCGTTAGCGAAACTTACGCTAAAGAAATTTATAAGAATAAAGAGTTCGGGCACGGACTCGAAGATATTCTGAGTAAGAAGAAAAAAGACCTCTACGGAATTATAAATGGTATTGATGAGACGATATGGAATCCTGAGGTAGATACAAAAATTCCAAAGAAATTTTCTCTGAAGAATATCGATTTCAAGAAGGAAAGCAAGCTGGCTTTGGCCAACAATTTTAATTTTACTCCCAAGGATGACACTCCGGTTATCGGAATGATCTCCAGATTATACGACAACAAAGGGTTTGATCTTATTGAAAAAGCGTTTCCCGCCCTTATGAAACTGAATATTCATCTTGTAATACTTGGGACAGGAGATAAAAAATATCATAAACTTTTATCTTCTATGGGATCAAAATATCACGAGAAATTTTCATGTTACATCGGATTTGATGATGAACTCGCTCATCTTATTGAGGCTGGGTGCGATATGTTCCTTATGCCTTCAAAGTTTGAGCCCTGCGGATTGAATCAGATGTACAGTTTGATGTACGGCACCGTTCCGATAGTCCGTAAGACGGGAGGATTGGCAGATACAGTTCAGAAGTATAATCCAAAAACCAAGACAGGTAACGGATTCGTTTTCGAAAAATATTCCGCTACGGAGATGACGGCCGAGATCAAACGCGCGATTAAAATGTTTAACGGTGACAAAGAAAACTGGCAGACCATTATGCGCAACGGAATGAAATCGGATTTCTCATGGCTTAATTCCTCAAAGAAATATGTAGATCTTTATAAAAAGCTTACCGACTAATTCATGCATAGAGCGATATTTTTGGATCGTGACGGTACCATTAATCATGATCCCGGCTACATCAAAGATCCCTCATCGATTGTAATTCTTCCGGGAGTTGCCGAAGGAATAAAAAAACTGAAGGATGAATTCGGTTTTAAGATTATAGTAATTTCCAATCAGGCAGGTGTTTCCAAAGGGTTAATGACCATTCAGGATGTCGATTCCGTCAATATTAAAGTAAACGAATTACTGAATACTGCCGGGACTTCCGTTGATGCATTTTACTATTGTCCTTTCCACCCAGATAATGACCCCCCGGAAAAATCAATATGCAGGAAACCTTCTCCCTTTATGATTGTTCAAGCAGCAGCAGATTATGATATAATATTGAGCCAGTCGTATATGATGGGCGATAAATGGAGTGATGTAGAAGCAGGATTAAATGCCGGAGTAAAAACAATTTTGCTCGAAAGTGAATTCACGGCAAAAGAAATTTCTGCCTTGCATAATCTTGGGAAAAAGCCCAATTTTACAGCCGCTAATTTTACCGAAGCGTGCGATTTTGTTATTAAAGATTTCTCCGGAGGAATTTAATTGATCAGATTTTTGCGTTCAGCTTTTATGGCTCTGTCATTTGCCCTTATCTTCATTTCGTGTAATCAGGATCCGTCGTCGGTCGGCTCCAATCTTATAGCAGAGCAGGATAAATTTTCATTCCAGGAATTCGATTCTCAGCAATTGGAGGTGAAGCAGAGTTCGGCATATTATTCTTACAAACCTAAACTTGGTATTTCCGAGTATGTTCTTGTGGGTAAAACTCCCTATGCGGAATCTTCGTTAATGTTACGTTATGTTTTTACACTTCCGGATTCAACCCTTACAAGGTTCAGTAACGGAGAGATTACCGTAAAAGATGCGTGGATTGAGATGGTTCCCCGTTACTCATACGGAGATAAAAATGCACCGTTCGATTTTACCGTTCATCAGGTAAGAAGCAGCTGGACTGCCCCCGGTTTTGACCGGGACAGTATTCCAAATTTGGTATACGATTCTCGCAACGTTAAGACAAATATTGCTATTACAGACACAACTTTGAGATTTCATCTGAATCCCGATGTTGTTAAGGAATGGATCAGAGCAAAGTATAACACATCCGAGCCGAAAAATAACGGCTTACTTTTGAAGGCCACTTCAAATACGCAGAAGATGCTCGGCTTTTTGGCGGTTCAGGCGGGTTCTTCCTATTATGACACATTTATAAATTTCGTGCTCGAACGTCCTTCTTATTATGTAGATACTTTAAAGGTGCCGCCGGATGAGGATATTCATTTCATCACAAGTTCATTGCCTCCTGCGGGAAATAATTTTTTCCTACAGGGAGGGTATTCGCTGCGCAGCAACATCTATTTCGATTTATCAGCGATTCCAAAGAACTCAATTATAAACAAGGCAATAATGGAATTAACTGTTGATCCGGCTTATGATGATGACGGTTCGTTTAAATCCGATTCGTTGTTTGTTCAGGTCCTTTCTGACAGCACCACAAAAGCTTTGGCGGACAGCGGCGCCTACGCAATCTTTTCAAGATCAAATAATATTTTTTCAGGTGATATTACATGGGCTGCACAGAGGTGGGTAACAGGAAGTGATAATCAGGGACTTATTATGTCTTTCTACGATGAATATTATTCCGCGGCAAGAATTGGATTTTTTGGAAGTAAAAATTCAAATAAAGGGCTTCGGCCTAAACTAAAAATAATTTATATGCAGAAAAAATAATCCATGACAAAATTAAAAATAGTTGTTTTGATAATTATTGCCTCCTGCCAGATATTTGCTGAAGGCGGTTCTTTATATACACGATTTGGCATCGGTGATCTTCATTCTCCGTTTTCAGCAAGGAGATTTGCAATGGGTGAACTCGGAATTGCGCTTAGTGATAAAGATTACCTCAGTTTTATGAATCCTGCCGGATTAAATGAGTTGCGTCTCACCAGATTTGAAACCGGATTTATTTATTCCGGTGTTGACGCTCAGAATTCCGCATCCTCCATTTATCACACGAGAATAAATATAAATGGAATGATGGCCGGTTTCCCTCTGGATAGCAAACACGGAATTTCTTTTTCTTTTGGATTGCTTCCTTATTCCGATGTGGGATATGATGTCGTCACCACTCACTCGGATCCTCTGGTTAAAGACTATAGCGCTACATATTCGGGCAAGGGAGGGCTTTCCAAATTTACAATGGGCGGATCTTACCGATTGCCGTTTAATTTTTCAGTCGGCCTTACATATGATTATTATTTCGGAAGGATTGAAGCTAATTCATCCGCAACATTTCTTGCTGATTCTTCACTATATAATGCATCTTTCCACCGCGAGAATAGTTACCATGGAATGGGCATGACCGCAGGATTGATTTCGAATGACTTATCAAAAATTTTCAATATAGAAGGATTCCGAGAATTCCGGATTGGGTTAGTGTATTCTCCATCTGTTACATTGAGTGTGGACAGTATGAATTACGTGAAATCGGTTATCTCCACCGTACAGACCGCTACAGGTTCCGTGAAAATGAATTTGCCGTACAAGTTAGGGGTAGGTACAGCATTTAATCTTTTTAGTAAATATACTTTTACACTTGATTACCTCTTTCAGCCTTTCACACAGTTTACAAGCAACAATAAAAGCTCCAGCAATCTCCAGGACTATTATAAAATGAGTCTTGGTTTTGAATACCGTGATGCGGAATCCCGCTCTGACGAATTTTGGGACAGAGTGATGTACAGGGCAGGAATCAGTTACGAACAATCGCAGTATAAAATAAACGGTACCGGAATTGACCAGTATTCTATATATGCGGGCCTTGCTTTTCCAATTGCATTTGACAATACCATTGATCTCGGATTCCAATATGGGAGAAGGGGAACAACGGATAACAGCCTTCTAAGGGAAAATATTTTTAAGTTCAATGTTACCGTTAGTCTCGGAGAACTCTGGTTTTTACAAACGGACAGATAACTATTCGAATGAGGTATTATTGGTCCGCGGCAGTATAGGAAAAAACCTGACTGAAGAAGTACAACCGCAAATCCCGTTTGAATGCAAATCACTTCACAAAAACTTTATTTTGAATTAAGCGGGTAGAACAGCATATTTATATAAAAGATTTTTATCCTTTGAAATAAACTCATTTTTTAAATAAAACCTATAAGAACATGCCAAACTATTTGCAAAAAGACTCCGAAGCATATAAAATTGCTCAGCTTGAACTTCAAAGAGAAGAAACCCATCTGGAATTAATCGCATCCGAAAATTTTGTTTCGATGGCTGTTTTAAACGCCGCCGGTTCTGTTTTAACCAATAAATATGCCGAAGGCTATCCCGGCAAGCGCTACTACGGCGGCTGCGAATTTGTGGATATGGCAGAAGATCTTGCGCGTGAACGTCTCAAAAAATTATTCGGAGCTGAATATGTGAATGTCCAGCCTCACAGCGGCTCGCAGGCGAATATGGCAGTTTATATGACTCTTCTCAAACCGGGCGATACTATTCTTGGACTAAGTCTGGATCATGGCGGCCATTTAACTCACGGTTCGCACGTCAATTTCTCCGGACAGATTTACCGTTCAGTAGGATATTCACTGAATAAAGAGACAAAACTTCTGGATTACAATTTAATTGAAGATCTGGCTAAGAAAGAGAAACCAAAATTAATTGTTATGGGTGCGAGTGCTTATTCACGCGATTGGGATTATGAAAAATTTAGGACGATCGCTGATAAAGTTGGGGCACTCCTAATGATGGATATGGCTCATCCAGCAGGTTTGATAGCAAAGGGATTATTGAACAATCCGCTGCCCTATTGCGATGTTGTTACATCAACAACCCACAAGACATTGCGCGGTCCGCGCGGCGGAATAATTCTTATGGGAAAGGATAGAGAAAATCCTTTCGGCACCAAAACAATAAAAGGCGACCGTCTTAAATTGATGTCAGAACTTATCGACGGAATGGTTATGCCCGGAATTCAGGGCGGTCCTTTGATGCATGTAATTATGGCTAAAGCAGTGGCATTCGGGGAAGCTCTCGAAGATTCATTCCTCGATTATACAAAACAGATTATAAAGAATGCTAAAACCTTATCTGCGCAGATGTCATCACTCGGCTACGAAATAGTCTCCGGGGGAACCGATAATCATTTGATGCTTGTCGATCTTACTAATACAAATTTGAGCGGTAAAAAAGTTGAGAATGCCCTTGGCGCGGCAGGGATTACCGTAAATAAAAATATGATTCCTTTCGATTCCAAAAGTCCCTTTGTAACAAGCGGAATAAGGGTTGGAACACCGGCCGTAACAACACGCGGCATGAAAGAAAATGAAATGAAATTGATTAGTTTGTTCATAGACAGAGCGATAAAGAATATTGAAGAAGAAACTGAACTCAAAAGCATTAAG
Source organism: Ignavibacteriae bacterium HGW-Ignavibacteriae-3 (assembly GCA_002839795.1). Classification (GTDB taxonomy): domain Bacteria; phylum Bacteroidota; class Ignavibacteria; order Ignavibacteriales; family Melioribacteraceae; genus Fen-1258. Next base: position 16,565 of record PGYS01000069.1, read on the forward strand.
GCA
>PGYS01000070.1 GCA_002839795.1 Ignavibacteriae bacterium HGW-Ignavibacteriae-3
CCGTCCTCTGAAAAAATTAATGTTTTTATTCCGCATGTAAAAACCTACGCTGGCATGATTATCGTCCTGCCACGTTTCAAATTTATAATCCGCAAAACTTCCTTTAGCCTTACCTTCGGCTAATTTATCCGTGCTTTCTCTTAATATAAAAAGCCCGCCCCCTGCTTTTATCTCAAGATCGGCGGTTTTAATTGAGCTGTCATAATCTTCGCTGTAAAATTCCGTGTAAGATCCGGAAGATTCAGTGCAATTGATATTGCCTATTCCGTTATCAACAATTCCAAAAAGAAGAAGGGCGATGAAAACACCGAATACGGAACTGATAACCGGCCGCGCCAAAGATTCCTTGAATATTACGAGCGCTCCCCAGAATACGAAGATCAGAGGCCATATATCCCATACAAATTCAAAACTACCCGTAAAAATATCGTACTTTCTTAGTAGAAAAAGCCCGCCTAAAGTCAAAAGAAAGAATCCCCAAAACAATTTTCCCGTTTTCATTTTATCTCTCCGTTACTTTTTCAATGAGTTCAAGATAAGTAATCCGCCTATAACGATAAATATCAGAGGTACAATGTCTCCAAAATCAAACGATGGAATAAAACGGTCCGCAAAAAATATTACGCCTAATGCAATTAGAATTGTCCCGGCAATTATTCTTCCGCTTCCGTTTTTCTTGGCTTCAGCCGGTATAGTGTCTTGAAGAGGAGAACCTGTATCGTCAGCAGGATTCTGATTTTGCGATTCATTATTAATAGGATATGCCATTTCAAAAGGTTCCTCGGGAACAACTATCCAAAGGATAATATAGACGAGTAATCCCATCCCGTGCATCAAAGTAAAAACAACAAAAAGAATCCGCACAATTATAGGATCGATATTAAAATAATGAGAAAGCCCTCCGGCGACGCCTCCTAAAACTTTTATCCTTCGTGAACGGTATAATCGATCTCTCATGATTTCACCTCTTTGTTGGTTTCTGCCTCTTAAGACGCTCAATTGACTAAAAGGTTTTGGATCCTAAACAATTCTGTCTAAAGATTTGAAAATACTATCGTTCTTACTAACTTTGACCAAAAGATAATTTGATTATTGATAAATGAAAATAGCAGTATGTCAGTCAAATCCCATTATTGGTGATTTAAAAGGAAATTCCGAGAAAATTCTAGAAGGTTACAGACGTGCGTGCGGTGACGGAGCCGATCTCGTAATTTTTTCTGAATTATTCCTTTGCGGATACCCGCCGCTTGATCTTGTTGAGAAAATGGAATTCAGAACCGCAGTGATAAAATCCGCGGAATCTATAGCAAAGCAAACCGTAAACGTCGGTTTAATTTTCGGAACAATCACGGAAGATTTTGAGGATAATGTCGGGACCGGAGTCTATAACTCTGCAGTTCTCTGTTATGACGGTAAAATTCAATTCATCCAGAATAAAACGCTTATTCCAAATTACGATGTATTTGATGAAGTCAGGTATTTTGAATCCGCCAAAAATGTATCTGTTCATGAATTCAGAGGCGAGAAACTGGGAATCTCTGTCTGCGAAGATATCTGGAACGATGCTGATTACTGGAAGCACAGAAGATATACTACCGATCCGGTTCAGTGCCTTGTCGATAACGGCGCCTCCGTATTAATTAATATCTCTGCAAGTCCGTACGCCTACGGCAAAAGAAAAGAGAGATATAATATGCTTTCAGTTCTCACAAGAAATGATAAAAAACCTTTAATATATGTCTGCTGCGTCGGCGCTCAAACCGATCTGATTTTTGACGGCGGAAGTATGTGTCTTAATTCCGAAGGTAAACTTGAAAAACTCGGTAAGAATTTCGAAGAGGATTATTTTATTTACGATCTTGAAGAAAAATATTCAGAGATTACCGATATTGAATCAAACTTTGGAGAGGAAGTTCTTAAAGCATTGGTAATGGGTGTTAAAGATTATGCCCGTAAAACCGGATTCAAAAAAATTCTCGTCGGTCTCAGCGGCGGTATAGACTCCGCGCTTGTTGTATATATTGCTGTTCAGGCGCTTGGACCCGAAAATGTACATGTAATCATGATGCCATCTAAATATTCCAGCAGCGGGAGTATCGCCGATTCGGAGAAACTGATTTCGAAATTAGGCATCTCATCAGAAAATGTTTCCATCCAACCTGTTGTGGATAAAACTCTTGAAATGTTAAGTGAATCATTCGCAGGGTTAAAAGAGAACATAACCGAAGAAAATATACAGTCGCGGATTCGAGGTCTCTATCTTATGGCATTATCCAATAAGCATGGATATCTTGTGTGCACCACCGGAAATAAATCCGAAATCGCCACAGGATACGCAACATTATATGGCGATATGTGCGGTGCACTGGCAGTAATCGGTGATGTTTATAAAACTCAGGTTTATAAGATTGCTAACTACATTAATCGGGATACGGAGATCATCCCTTTTGAAATTATAAATAAAGTGCCATCCGCTGAATTGAGACCTAACCAGACTGATCAGGATTCACTGCCGGAATATGAAATTCTTGATAAAGTATTGAAGATGTACCTTGAAGAGCAGATGGAATTTGATGAGATTTCACGCAACATAGGGAACGTTGAGCTCGTTAATAAAGTATTACGTCTAGTTGATTTGAATGAGTTTAAAAGAAAACAGAGTTCACCTGTTCTCCGAGTTTCAACAAAAGCATTCGGGTATGGAAGAAGATATCCCATCGTCCAGGGATGGAGAAGATGAAACTATTGCTGTTCTTTCATCGTTGAATTAATTGAGAATTTAGAAAGAGATAAAAATGAATTTTAAAAAACTGTGTATACTGGGGTCACTGATTATTGCAAATATTATTTTTGCTCAATCTGATCTGGTAAAAATAAAATTAGAAAGTAACAATCTTAAAGTTGCCGCCGGATCGCAATTTAAAGTGGTTCTAGAAGCGTCAATTGAAGAAACCTGGCATGTAAATTCCAACAAGCCCAACGATGACTTTTTAATCCCCTCCAAAGTAACTGCAAAAAGTGAACATGCAGTTTTGGTATCGGTAGTATATCCGAAAGCAACGGATCTTAACCTGGAATTCTCTGATAAACCCGTTTCGGTTTACGGTGATGTAATTAAAATGGAACTGACATTTTCGGTGAATAAAAATATTCCCGCTGGAAAATATTTAATACCGGTAAAATTTAATTATCAGGCCTGCAATGACAAGACATGCATGCCCCCGACTAATGTTGCCGCCAATCTTGCCATTGAAGTAACGGGCGCGGAGATGAAAGCGGAATCCGGGAAGCCGGCAATCGCCTCTGAAAAGCAAGTAACTAATGTGGATTCTCCCAGAGTTAATGGTAGTACCATTGCGGCAATCGACGAGAAAGAAGGAGTGAAAAGCGGGACGAAGCTGCCGGATGGAGGACAGGTTCAGGAAGTAAAAGATCAAGGTTCCATTGCGTCAACACTCGAAAAAAGCGGACTGTTTTTAAGTTTGATTTTTGTTTTTATTGGCGGCCTTGCTTTGAATCTTACTCCATGCGTTTATCCCCTAATTCCGATCACTATCGGATATTTCGGAGGACAAAGTGAGGGCAGAACGAGCAGATTATTTTTCCTTGGAATTCTATATGTACTGGGAATGGCCTTAACGTATTCTGTGATTGGGGTGGTCACCTCTCTAAGCGGAGCAATATTCGGTACACTGATGCAGAATATGTATGTAATAATAGGAATTGCTCTCCTGTTCGTTGTACTTGCACTTAGTCAATTCGGGGTTTATGAATTCAAACTTCCTGATTCATGGGTTATGAAAGCAGGCGGTGCAAAAGGAGGAGCGTTCGGGGCTTTCTTCATGGGATTAACAATGGGCATAGTAGCCGCCCCATGTATTGGTCCCTTTGTAATTGGTCTGGTTACATACGTTGCAGCCAAGGGTGATCCCTTATATGGTTTTCTGATGTTCTTTTTCCTTGCCCTGGGACTGGGTTTTCCCTATCTGCTCCTGGCACTTTTCTCCGGGAAAATTAAAAAACTGCCCCGTGCGGGTGATTGGATGGAAGGGGTAAAGCATATATTCGGATTTCTGCTGCTTGGAATGGCAATCTATTTCGTAGGCCCACTTCTTCCGAAAGAAATTAACGTATATCTTCTGCCTGTTTTTGGAATTTTAGCGTCATTCTATTTGTTATTTATAGACAAGATGGCAAATAATGTCAGGACATTCCGAATTGTAAAATTCATCTTTTCTATACTTGTAGTGGCCGTTTCGGTTTATGCCTTAATTCCGGCAAACAGTATGGAACCTGATTGGCAAAAATTCAGTGAAGTTAAATATGAGCAGTCGTTAAAAAATAATGAGAGAATGGTTGTGGATTTTTACGCTGACTGGTGCATCCCATGTAAAGAGCTGGATGCTTTCACGTTTTCAGATCAGCGGGTTCTGGACAAGATGACTACTTTTACAGCATATAAAGTGGATATGACTCAGACTCTTTCAGATGAAACCGAGAATCTACGAAACAAATTTAGTATTATCGGAATGCCGACCGTGCTGATAATAAATGCGAGAGGGGAGGAAGTGGAGAGGCTTACCGGTTTTGTGAATGCGGCAGAGTTTTTGAAATTACTACAAAAAGCAGACTGAATATTGATTGCTAATACAGATTAGCTTTCATATTTTTGGTGCGCGAAAAAAAACTAATTGTAAATTATATTGAGTTATAATAATGGCACAAGAAACAACAAGAGAAACGCTTGACCTTAAAGAAGTAACTATTCGTTTTGCAGGTGATTCAGGCGATGGAATGCAGCTTACCGGATCTCAGTTCAGCGACACGACAGCAATCATGGGCAACGACCTTGGTACACTTCCCGATTATCCGGCCGAAATCCGTGCGCCTGCCGGGACACTCTATGGAGTCAGCGGCTTCCAGATTCATTTTAGTTCCACTGATATTCATACACCGGGTGATACACCTGATGTTCTGGTTGCCATGAATCCGGCGGCTTTAAAGAAAAATATTTCTGATTTAAAACGTGATGGAATTATTATTGTTAATACGGATTCGTTCGATGCTAAAAATCTAAAATTAGCCGGATATGCTAAAAATCCGCTTGAGGATGAGAACGCTTTAGACGGGTTCAAAGTTTTTCAGGTCCCTATAACAACTCTTACTTCCAACGCATTGAAAGACAGCGGACTGAGCCTAAAAGATATAAACAGAAGTAAAAATTTCTTTGCGCTTGGATTGATGTATTGGTTATATAATCGCCCCCTTGAACCTACTCTTGAATGGCTGATTTCTAAATTTAAAAGTAAGCCTGAAATTCTAAGCGCGAATGAAACAGTATTGAAAGCTGGTTATTTCTTTGGTGATACAACCGAAATTTTTACAAATCGCTATTCTGTTGAGCCCGCAAAATTAAAAAAAGGGACGTACAGAAATATTTCCGGCAATGAAGCTACAGCTATTGGATTTGTTGCGGCATCAATCAAAAGCGGTCTGCCGCTATTTTTGGGTTCTTATCCTATAACACCTGCAACAGATATTCTTCAATTCTTGGCATCATATAAAAACTTTGGTGTAAAAACTTTTCAGGCGGAAGATGAGATAGCCGGTATCACTTCGGCTATCGGCGCAGCATTCGCAGGATCGCTCGCAATTACCACGACCAGCGGTCCCGGGGTTGCTCTTAAAACCGAGGCAATCGGACTAGGAGTTATGACAGAATTGCCTCTGGTTATTGTGAACGTGCAAAGAGGCGGTCCAAGTACCGGATTGCCTACAAAAACTGAGCAGGCGGATCTTCTCCAGGCAGTTTATGGAAGAAACGGTGAAGCGCCTATTCCGGTTTTAGCTGCCGCAACTCCCAGCGATTGCTTCTATATGGCGATCGAGGCATCAAGAATTGCGGTCAAGTATATGACACCTGTTATGCTTTTAACAGACGGTTATATCGGAAACGGAACTGAGCCGTGGCGCGTTCCTCATGAAAATGAAATCGCAGATATTCCGGTGAAATTTAGAACCGAAAAAGAGGGATTCGAACCATATTCCAGAGATGAAAATCTTGCAAGACCTTGGGTAAGACCAGGAACAGAAGGATTGGAACATAGAATCGGCGGTCTTGAAAAAGCTAATATTACCGGTAATGTTAATTACGATCCTTCCAACCACGACCTTATGGTTAAGCTGAGAGAGCAAAAAATACAAAACGTAAAAAATGATATTCCGGATTTAGCGGTTCAGGGTGATGCAGAAGGTGAACTTCTTGTATTGGGATGGGGCGGTACTTACGGCGCAATCAAGGAGGCAGTGGATAAAGCTACTCAGAAAGGCTACGTAGTTTCTCAGGCGCATTTAAAGTATCTCTACCCGATGCCGAAGAATACAAAAGAAGTTTTAAGCAGGTTTAAAAAGATTTTGGTTCCCGAAATCAATCTTGGACAGCTCGCGAAACTTATCAGAAGCGAATTTCTTATTGAAATATTGCAGTATAATCTAGTTAGAGGTCTACCATTCAGATCAAGCGACATCGAAAATCAGATAGTTGAAATCCTTGGAGGAAATAATGGCAAATAATATAGATGAGGCACCGGTTAAATTAACTTCGAAAGATTTTGCGTCCGGACAGGATGTCAGATGGTGTCCCGGATGCGGAGATTATTCGATACTTGCTCAGGTACAGAGATCTTTTCCCGATATTGGTATTCCTAAAGAGAAGATGGTATGGGTTTCCGGTATCGGTTGTTCGAGCCGTTTTCCATATTACATGAATACATACGGGTTTCATACAATTCATGGAAGAGCCACCGCCATTGCAACCGGAGTTAAAGTTGCCCGTCCCGATCTTTCTGTGTGGGTGGCTACAGGAGATGGTGACTTAATGAGCATCGGAGGAAATCATTTTATTCATACATGCAGAAAAAATGTTGACCTTAAAATTCTTCTTTTCAATAATGAGATCTATGGATTAACAAAGGGACAGTACTCTCCGACCTCTGCGAAGGGATTGGTAACAAAAACTTCTCCGTACGGGAGTGTTGATTATCCGTTTAATCCCCTGAGCTTAGCATTGGGCGCAGGTGCAACTTTTGTGGCAAGAACGTCAGATACCGATGGAAAGCATATGCAGGAAATTATTAAACGGGCTGCTGAACATAAAGGAACTGCCTTTGTTGAAATTCTTCAGAACTGCGTAATTTTTAACGATGGTGTATTCGATCCTATTACTGATAAAGCAAATAAACTGGATAACATGCTTATGCTGAAACACGGCGAACCGATGCTTTTTGGAAAGGATAACAAGAAAGGTATTAAGCTTGATGGGTTCAAACCGGTAGTAATTGATCTTAATGACAGCAAAAACTCAATCAACGATGTTTGGGTACATGATGAAAAAGCAACCGGTCATGCCCGCTCATTCATTCTGGCTCATCTGGCGGATGATCCTACAACACCATCTCCTTTCGGAGTTATCAGACAGGAATTAAAACCGACTTATGACGAAGGAGTTGAGAGACAGATTGCCCATATCACTGAAAAGAAGGGTGCAGGAAATCTTGAACAACTTCTGTTCGGCGGAAATACATGGGAAGTTAACTAGAAGCAAGTACCTGGTCGCAAGTATCAAGGATATAGTATATAAAAACAAGGCGAAGAATTTCCTTCGCCTTGTTTTTTCGTTAATGGAAAAATATTTAAACGATGAATGATTTTGCCTCACTTAAAAAAATAATTGAAGAACATAATTCATTTCTTCTTTCAACACACGTCAATCCTGACGCAGATGCGATTGGTTCCGAAATCGGTTTCTATCTTATTCTTAAAAAACTTGGCAAGAAAATCCGGATAATTAATCATAGTGCAACCCCTTATAATCTGGAGTTCCTTGATCCTGAAAAAGTTGTAGAGAAATTTGATGAGAATACACATTCTTCGACTGTCAATGAATCGGAAGTGTTTGTTTTGTTGGATCTGAATCAGGGGAACCGTATTGCAAGTATGGAAAATGCATTCCGATCGTTCAAGGGATTGAAGGTGTGTATAGATCATCATCAGGATACCGAAAATGTCTTCGACTATGTTTTTGGCGGTACTCAGTATTCCGCAACAGCGGAGATAATTTATGATTTCATAGAAGAGACAAAAATTGTGGAACTTGATCACTCTATTGCTCTGCAGCTCTATGCGGGCATCATGACCGATACGGGATCATTTAGATTTGACAGGACCTCGCCGCGTATTCACCATATAATGGCTGAACTGCTGGGGAAAGGTGTAAGTCCCACAGATGTTTATGATAAAATTTACGATCAATTTAAATTCGGACGCGTAAAACTTCTGGGTGAAGCTTTGAGTACAATCCAGCTTGATGATTCAGGTAATATTGCCTATATGATTGTAACCAAGAAAGATCTTGATAATACTGGCGCATCGGAAGCGGATGTAGACGGATTTGTTAATTATTGTCTGACTATCCGGGGTGTTAAAATCGGGATTCTGTTTTATGAATTGAAAGATGGAATAAAAATCAGTTTCCGTTCCAAAGGGGAGATACAGGTTAATAAACTGGCAAAGGAATTTAAAGGCGGCGGACATACTAACGCATCAGGAATAAGGCTCTTCAACACAACAATTGATGATGTAAAAGATCAGATAATTTCAGCAGCCAAACGTTATTTATAATTTTATTGAAGAGGGAATATGCATTTTAATCTTAAGATTAATGCTTTAAAAGATGAATTGAACTTCAAAAATGATTCTGCCCTGGTAAAGTTTTTTGTTGATACCGAAAAACTTGAACAGCTAGTTGATGAATTCTTTCTTTCTCTGAATTACCCATTGGGTAAAGTCCAGAAGAAAAATTTCATGGATAAAAAATCCGACGAATTCGCTTACTACAGTCAGACAGATGAACCGTCAGTTATTTACGTGAAGAAAATTAAACTGGATAAACATTTCTCTAGTGACTTTTTTAGAAATTACTTCGCTGGGTTAATCCCTTCATTAAAAAGGAAAAATCTTAAAGCGGTTCATGTGGTAGTGCCGTCATTTACCGTTTTAAAGGAACACTTTGAGTGCGAGACGCAATTTGTTCAGGGTATTCTGGAAGGAATTCATCTCGGGAACTATACATTTGATCACTATAAATCCGAGAAAGATAAAGCTGCGGATCTTTCATTCTTCATTCATTATTCGGATCAGAAAATTTTAAAAGATGCTATCGCGACTACCGGCAATCTGATGTCGGCAGTTTCCTTCGCCCGTGATCTGGTAAATGAACCTGCTATTACGCTTACTCCATCGGAACTTGCATCAAGAACTAAAAAAGAACTTTCTAAACTCGGCGTTAAAGTTTCGGTATTTGATAAAAATGAATTGAAAAAAAGAAAAATGAACGCCATACTGGCTGTAGGCGGGGCGAGTGATAATCCGCCATGTCTAATTACCATGCATTATAAACCAACCGTTAAAACAAAGAAGAAAATTGCGCTTGTCGGAAAAGGCGTTTGTTATGATTCCGGCGGGTTATCTTTAAAGCCGACTTCTAGCATGATGGAAATGAAAGCTGATATGGCTGGCGGAGGGGCTGTTATCGGTATTATGAAAGCTGCAGCAATGCTGAAGCTTCCGGTTGAAATTATCGGTGTTGTACCGGCAGTAGAAAATATGGTAAACGGGTCATCTTATAAACCCGGGGATATTGTTAAATCTGCCTCCGGAAAGTCCATCGAAGTGAAAGATACCGATGCAGAAGGAAGAATTATTCTTGCAGATGCCCTGCATTACGCATCAGGACAGAAGCCGGATGAGATCATTGACTTTGCGACATTGACCGGCGCTGTTGTAGTGGCACTCGGTGAACTCGCCGCCGGATTATTCACACAGGATGACCGTCTAGCAGATGAGTTATTGAATTCGGGTAAATCGACATACGAAAGATTGTGGCGCATGCCTTTCTGGAATGATTACAATAGCATGATCAAGAGTGAAATTGCAGACGTTAGCAATCTAGGACCTCGCTGGGGCGGAGCAATTACAGCAGGAAAATTCCTGGAAAATTTTGTTGATGAAAAAATTCCCTGGGCCCATATTGATCTTGCAGGACCTGCGATCAAACATAAATCCAATAACTATACTGAGAAATATGACACCGGTTTCGGTGTCCGTTTGATTGTAAATTATCTTTCTAAGATGTGATAATTAAATATGCCCGCCACTAACCGGCGGGCGTATAATAAATTAAGCTCTCACATTCATTTTCATAATTAATGAATCAGCTTAATCCCATCCACAACTGATAAATCCCGAAAATAAATAATGCTATTACGGAAATTCCCAGAGTTATTTTGTTAACCCGCGGACCGATTTTTCTTGCAAAAGCAAAGAGGAAAATGATAAGCATAAGGCAGACGATAAGTGTTACGTAAAAACTTACAATCAGTAAAAAACCATTTAAGGGAGTTTCATTGTAGCCTTTGAGAAATAAAGGTCCCATTACAAGACTCCATCCGAGATAGGGGGCCGGATTTAGGATATTCACCATTGTAGCACTTATCAAAGTTTGTCCTTTTTTACTTTCATCCGGTATCTCCATACTGAAATTTTTCCACGAATAAAATGATTTATAGGTCAGATAGAACAGAAATGCCGCACCTCCAAAATGAAGAAATTTTTCGAACCAGGAGGGAATTTGATTCAGCAATAGCAGTACAAGTATGATGATGGGTCCGTCACTGATTAAAGGGGCAAAAGCCGCGGGCAGAGTGTGTCTCCATCCCTTGCTTATTGTCTGATTGATTAAATAGGTTAGCAGCGGTCCGGGTTGAACTGCGGCGGCAAAAGCAAATGTTGCACCTAAGATTAAATAACCTATCATAATCTGTAAATCACAAGACGGCAAGTGCTAGATTAAAATACCAGAAGCAATTAATTGCGTCTACTTTTCCTTTATCAGATAAAGTTTATTGTCTTCAACAAGATACATAAGCGGAGCTATCTGAATTTTGGGATACCTGAGCCGCAGCCTTTTTGCTTCACTCAATATAAAGTCAACTTCATTTCCAATTTCATACATTGGCGCAAAATGCATAAAATGTTCCTCAGCCCATTCCCTGTCCCATCCGGCTGAATTCACAAGTCCCTTTATAAATAAATCCTTCCTAGCATGCAGATTGACCATACCGCAATTATTGTGACCGATCAAAGCTATATGGCGAACCTGTCCAACTGCAATGGCGTAGGACACTTTAAATTCGCTGTATCTTAAATTTGCGCCGCCGGCCCGGATTATATATGAGAAGTTATCCGGAATATGCAGGTGCTTTCTGTTGTCCATACACATTCCGACTAAAAGCTGCGCATTATCATATTTTGGAAACGGAAAATCAAGATTATGGTATTCCAATAATTTGCCGATCGGCGTTCCCACATACTCAGTCAAGATATCTTCGACTGAAGAAATGGTTATCAATTTATTCATATAATTTCCTCATTCTATAAATCTAAAGAACATATAAAAATAATCGTATTTATGATTTGTGAAAAAAATGCGATCAAAAAAACTGGCGCATTTAATTTTTAAGTTGAATAAAATCCCATTTATTCCCGTACAAATCCTTAAAAACCACGACGGTGCCGTAAAATTCATCTCGAGGCTCTTCAATGAAATTCACTCCTGAATTTTTCATTCTTGCATAATCTATTTCAAAATTATCGGTGTAGAGAAAAAATGCAACACGACTGCCAGTCTGATTGCCAACCGATTTCAATTGTAATTCATCCGATGCCTTTGCGATGAGAATCGAAGTTCCGGATCCTCCCCGCGGCCTTGCGATAACCCATCTTTTGCTACCGCTTAATTTTGTGTCTTCAACCAGATCGAATCGGAGTTTTTGCGTGAAAAATTCAATCGCTTCATCGTAATCGTTAACCAGGAAAGTTACAGCTCCTATGCTTTGTTTCATGCATTCACTTCTAAACAAGTTAAAGTCATTCCGTCAGTGCAATTTGCTTTTAGCGTTTGCCTCTTTTAACCGATTTAATTAACATTTTTTTAAGTACGGGTATTCTGATATCATCGAGTGATTTAATATAAATACACCCTTTGCCTGTCTTATGCTTCCCGAATTTTTCCAATTCATCTTTAAGGTTTTCCAATCCTCCCATAAGATACAAAGTTATATTCTGCTTTCTCGGTGAAAATCCGATATTAAACCAGTCTCCTTCCCGGCCGCTGGCATAAACATAATGGTAATTGCCGAATCCGATTATTGAACTTCCCCACATTACCGGTTTGGATTTTGAGGCGGCTTCCATCATTTCGAGAATATTGAAACAATCCTTTTTTGTACCAGGATCTTTTATTTTATTAAGAAACGCGGTTGCGCTTCCTGATGTGGCCTTTGTTTTAATCTCAGCCATAATAATTCCTTTCTATTTGCTTTGCAGTAATAAAAAGTTTGGACGATTTAATATACGAATAAAACTTTAAGAATAACGGCAGCGTTCGATAAGGTAATTTTCATTTTTATCTGAATTGCCGTTTCAATTTAAATGTGTACGCTAAAACGGTCAGTTATTGAATTACGCCATCTTTCATTTCAAAGATTTTATCACCCAAATCCACGAGCTGCGGATTATGAGTAGCCACTAAAAATGTAAGTCCGAGTTTCTTTTTTAGTTCGGAAAAAAGTCCATGGAGAACTTCACTGTTCGCCGAATCCAGATTTCCGGTGGGTTCGTCCGCGAAAATAATGTCTGGATTATTTGCCAGCGCTCTGGCAACCGCGATTCTCTGCTGTTCGCCCCCTGAAAGTTCTGCTGGTTTATGATCGGAACGGTCGCTTAAACCAACAAACGCCAGCAATTCTGCTGCCCGGCTTAAAGCTTTTACATTTGATTGCCCACTTATCATCAGTGGTATTGCAATATTTTCTGCCGCGGAGAATTCAGGAAGCAGATGGTGGAATTGAAAAACAAATCCTATATGCTGGTTTCTGAATATCGAAAGTTTTTCATCATTCAGTCCGAAAATATTCCGGCCGTTTAATTTTACTTCGCCTGAATCGGCATTGTCGAGACCGCTAAGAATATGCAGCAGCGTGCTTTTCCCGGCACCGGACGCACCCACAATTATGGAAATCTTTCCGCGCTCTACATTGAGGGAAACGCCTTTTAAAATATTAAGTTTCTCATCCTTTGTTTTGTAGAATGATTTGTAGATCTCTTTTGCCTCTAAAATAAATTCATTCATTTTATAAATCTCTTTTTTGTCTATTCATATTTTATTGATTCAATTATAACAGTGCCTGCGGCCCGTTTTGCGGGGTATAGAGAGGCGGTAAAAGCCAGGAACATCGCCATTCCCCCGATTGCTAATATGTCCATCCATCTTAATTCAACAGGGAGTGCGTTAATAATATATTTAGATGAATCAAGAGGATAAAAATTATATTGGATCTGAAGGTAGCAGACCAAGATCCCGAGAATAATTCCGAATAAAGTGCCGATCGATCCGACAAGAATACCCTCGAACATGAACAATCGCAGAATCGATTTTTTGTTAACTCCCATTGAACGTAAAATTCCGATATCCTTTTTTTTCTCTATAACAGTCATAGTGAGAGAGGCAAAGATATTGAAAGTGGCGACCGCTATGATCAGGCATAATAATATATATGCGGCCCACCGCTCTATCTGCATTACATTATACAGCTGCTTATGGAGATCATACCATGTATTCACAGAAAAGAGTCTGGGATCTATTTCCCCGGCCATCTTTTCTTTTACTGATTGCGCATTCTTGAAATTGTCCAGCCTTATTTCGTAGCCGGTAATTTTACCCTGCAATCCGAACAGTCTTTGTGCTGACGGAATAGATGAAAAAACATATGAAACATCATAATCTCTGTTATTCGATTCAAAAATACCCGACACCGCAAATTTTCGCGTCTGGGGAATGGAAAGCGAAGTTATAGTCCTTTCGATATTATATGCAGATGTTACGGTAATGGTGTCGCCGATTCTTGCCGAGAGTCGCAGCGCGAGTGGTAATCCCAGAATAATCTTTTCCGTTTCACTCCTCTCAATATTGAATTTGCCGCTTATAATTTTAGATGCAACACCCCATGATTCATTCTCCTGTTTCGATTCTATTCCTTTAAAATTAACAATCTCATAACTTTTTCTATTGAGAATTATAACTTTCCCTTCAATAAATTTTGAATAACTCGCTACACCCGCGGTCTTACCAATAATCCTATTAATCGAGTCTGTCTGAGTGAATCCTTTTTCATCGATTACGGAAACTCGAATATGAGGATCGAAACTTACCATTATAGAAGTTACAAGAGAACTGAAGCCGTTAAAAACTGAAAGGACTATTATCAGTGCGGCTACTCCAATTGTAATACCAATTGTGGATAGGAGAGAAATGATGGTTATGAAATTCATCTTGTGCTTTGCTCTAAGATATCTTTTGGCTATGAACAATTCTATCATATTATTCAAACCTTATAGCTGAAATCGGTTTAATCTTTGAGGCAATATATGCCGGAAGCATCGAAGCAATTATTGATACAGCTCCCGTAATGGCTGTCACAAGAAGATAATTTCTGAGTTCTATGGCAATTGGAACATGAGTGACAAAATAAATCTTATCTGGAAGCGAGATAATATCAAATTTCTGCTGGAGTAGAGTCAGAATAATTGCCAGCAAATTTCCAAGAACGATGCCCAATAGTGTTATGTACGCGGCATGATATAAAAATGTTTTCATGATCAGTTTCCTGTTGGCGCCAAGTGAGCGCAGGATTCCAACCGCGCCTGTTCTCTCAAGAACTATCATCAACAAAGTACCTATGATATTAAATACCGCAACAAATATTATCAGTCCAAGAATTATTGGTATTGGTTCTTTCTGAAGATCCAGCCATGTAAAAATATTCTGATGTATCTGGAAAATTGTTCTTACATAGTATGGATAGCCGAGATGATCCTGCAGCTGTTCGGATAATAATGAAGCTCGATTTATATCATTGACTTTGATATTATATCCGGAAACATATTCTCCCATTCCGAACATCTTCTGTGCGGTTGAAAAATTTATGAAAGCATTCAGATCGTCATATTCGCTCATGCCGCTTTCATAAATTCCTGAAACAATAAATTGCTCAATTGCTGGGGGATTTTCTAATGAAGGGATCTGATCATTTTTCAAGGAAAAAATAGTTACAGTCTGGCCAACATTTGTGAATAATTTTTCCGCCAGAGTTTTACCGAGAATTATTTCAGGCAAGCCGTTTTCCTCATTA
Source organism: Ignavibacteriae bacterium HGW-Ignavibacteriae-3 (assembly GCA_002839795.1). Lineage (GTDB taxonomy): Bacteria > Bacteroidota > Ignavibacteria > Ignavibacteriales > Melioribacteraceae > Fen-1258. The sequence goes on from PGYS01000070.1 coordinate 15,309, forward strand.
AGATCGAATGACCCGATTTTGATAAAATTTTTCAATGCCTGATCATGGACAGGATCAACGCCGGTAAGAGTAATTCCCTCGGTCATTTTCCTTGATCTGATTATAGTCAGCTTCGACACAAATGGATCGATACTTGTAAAACTTCCTTTGAATTTTTTCTCCAAATCCGGTATCACTTCTGAGGGCGGGGAGAGGTTCCTGTTGCCGAAGCCGGTTACCTTTATATGCGCGTTGAAACTGGTGATTTTTTCTGTAACAACCTTATCGAATCCGTCTAATACAGTCAGCGCAATTATAACTACGGTCACTCCTATGGCTATTCCAATAATGGTGATAATAGAAATGACAGAAAGGAAACGCGAATCACGTTTTGATTTAAGATATTTGCCGGTTAAAAACAGAGGAAGCGACATTTTACACTTTATTTTTTGTAAAGATATAAATATTCATTGAGAAGCGAAAATTCCTACAATAAATTGACAATCCGCTTCTAAAGATATATTTTTGTTCTCTAATTTTTAGAGTATATTTCGGGGCGTAGCTCAGCCCGGCTAGAGCGCTTGGTTTGGGACCAAGAAGTCGCAGGTTCGAATCCTGTCGCCCCGACGCCTTAATAGATTGGAAGCGTTGAAATAAATTTATTTTTACGAAAGCTTTGAATGTGCCCATAGCTCAATCGGATAGAGCAACAGCCTTCTAAGCTGTAGGTTAGTGGTTCGATTCCACTTGGGCATACAAGTTTAAATTGTTCTTTTGTTATTGTTGAGTAAATGGTGAGCATAGCTCAGTCGGTTAGAGCATCTGGTTGTGGCCCAGAAGGTCGTGGGTTCGATCCCCATTGCTCACCCATAAGTCATATTTATTCCGGCCCCATCATCTAATGGTTAGGATAGCGCCCTTTCACGGCGTCAATACGAGTTCGAATCTCGTTGGGGTCACAATCTTTCTCAGTTTTCAAATCTCTTTTAATCTTTAATCAATTCCGGCAATTAATTCAATTTTTCAGGATAACGCCCTTTC
>PGYS01000071.1 GCA_002839795.1 Ignavibacteriae bacterium HGW-Ignavibacteriae-3
CCGTTTTTTATTTTAGTTCTCACTCCGGTTTTACTTGCATTGTTTGCCCGGCTTAATGCAAAAGGTAAAGAGCCCCAGACACCGGTTAAGATTTTTATAGGCATGATTGTGATGGGAATTGCCATGGCTATTATGATTCCCGCTTCTTTGATGGGAGGAAACGAGGACGCTCATAATATGTCGCCTATGTGGCTTATCTCAACTTACTTTGTTGTTACAATCGCAGAGATAATGATCTCGCCAATGGGACAATCATTTGTATCAAAAGTTGCGCCTCCCAAGATCCAGGGATTAATGATGGGCGGTTGGTTCGCGGCTACCGCGGCGGGAAGCTACGGATCCGGATTTATGGGAAAATTCTACAGCGATTTTCTTCACCACGAATATTTTATTGTCCTGGCGGCACTGCTCGTATTTTCGGCTGTTCTCGTTTTAATTTCAATGAAGACTTTAAGAAGATTTTCTTAAAAGGTGATATATGTTAATAAAAGAAAAAGTTGAACAGGCAAAAAAACTTTTAGATGAATTTGATGTTGACTGCTGGCTGACCTTCGCGAGAGAGACGCAGATTAACGGCGATCCGGCACTTTCGTTCCTTGTTGATGCTGATCTTACATGGCATTCTTCATTTATTATCACCAGGAATGAAGCTCATGCCGTTGTAGGAGAATATGACCGCCTGACAGTTGAAGAACTTGGCGTTTATAATTCGGTAACCGGATTTGTAAAAGGATTTAAAGAGCCCCTCCTTAGCATATTGAAAAAGTTGAATCCATCTACAATAGCGATTAATTATTCTATAGGAAGCGAAATATGCGACGGACTGACTTATGGAATGTATCTCACTCTTCAAAGCGTCCTTTCAGAAATCAGTTTTGATAAAAGATTAGTCTCAGGAGAGAAAATTGTCTCCGCATTGAGAGAAAGAAAATCGGAGACAGAAACCAAAAACATTAAGCTGGCCATAAGACACACCGAAGAAATTTTTGACCTCGTTGCCAAGTTCATCAAACCCGGGAAAACAGAGAAAGAAATTGCGTCTTTTATGAAGAGTGAGGTTGAAAAAAGAAAACTGGAATTCGCATGGGAGGAAAAAGTTTGTCCCGCTGTTTTTACCGGTCCTGAAAACGCAGGCGCTCATTATGCCCCGACGGACCGCAAGGTTGAAAAAGCCCACATACTAAATATGGATTTCGGCGTTAAGGTCAATGGCTACTGCTCCGATATGCAGCGCACGTACTATATTTTAGATCAGGGAGAGGCCAGTCCGCCGGCATCAGTTCAAAAAGGTTTTAGTGTAATTGTTGATGCAATAGAAAAGTCAAAATTGGGAATTAAACCCGGCGTACAGGGACATATGATAGATAAAATAGCGCGGGAGACAATTACTAAAAATGGCTATGATGAATATCCGTTTGGACTGGGGCATCAGGTAGGAAGATTTTCACATGACGGTACCGCACTGCTCGGGCCGGCATGGGAAAAGTACGCACAGAAACCGTTTCAGAATTTAGAACCGGGGATGGTCTTTACAATTGAACCCAGATTAACTGTCCCCGGACACGGCATAGTTTCTATTGAAGAGATGATTATTATTACAGAATCCGGTTCTGAATGGTTGACGAATCCGCAAAAAAGTATAATATTGATTTAGAAAATAATTTATAAAGGGTCGCCAAATGGGAATTTCCCGTAATATCCTTTTGTGGGCTTCGGATAGCCCATGGATGCGTTTACATGTCCCTAAATGGAAATTCGTTAAAAAAGCCATTAAGAAATTCATGCCGGGTGAAAATGCTGAAGACGCATTAGCGGCAGCTAAAAAATTTCAGGCTGATTCAATCCCCGCAGTCTTCACACATTTGGGTGAAAACCTTCAGCATCTATCCGAAGGATTGGAAGTCCGCGATCACTATCTCGAATTGATCGATAAAATTGCTGAACAAAAACTTGATGTGGAAATTTCCTTAAAGTTAACTCAACTCGGTTTCGATTCATCTTTCGAAGTTACTTATGAACGATTCAAGGACATTACGTTTAAAGTAAGAGAAAAACTCGGCAATATGATCTGGATAGATATGGAGGGAAGCAATTATACGGAGAAAACACTTTTCTTCTATAAAAAAATAAAAAGCGAGTTTGATAATGTAGGTCTTTGCATTCAGGCGTATCTGCACCGGACAGAGAAAGACCTTAAAGACCTCATGAGTATTGACGGCCACATAAGACTTGTTAAAGGCGCATATAGGGAACCGGCGGACATCGCTTTTAATTTTAAAAATTACGTTGACCGGAATTTTCTTCATTTGTCTAAAGAATTATTAAAGATTAAAAGTCAAAAGAATATCCGCGTCGCGTTCGCCACACACGATGAGAAAATTTGCGAGCAGATATTGAGGGATGCCAAACATTACAGCATTCCTCGGAATCAGGTTGAATTCCAAATGCTTTACGGAATCAAATCGGGCTATCAGAAGGAGTTGGCAAAAAAAGGATACAAAGTAAGAGTGCTGATAAGCTACGGCGATTTCTGGTATCCATGGTACATGAGACGGCTGGCCGAACGTCCTGCAAATGTATGGTTTGTACTCAAAAATATATTTTAAACCGACTGAATAATAAATATATACTGACTGAAAGTTAGGAATGATTCTTTCTTCCGGTCCGTCGTCATATGAAAAAGGAATAAAGATGAAAATATTAAAAGGCATTATGCCTCCAATCGCAACTCCGTTTGAGAATGATGAAATAGCAATCAATAAATTGGAAAATAATTTTTCAAAGTGGAATAAAACCGGTTTAAGCGGTTATGTTGTAATGGGTTCAAACGGCGAAAGTGTCTTTCTTCAGCGCGATGAAAAATTAAGACTTATTGAAGCGGTAAAAAATAATATCACCGATGATAAATTACTGATCGCAGGCGCAGGTTCCGATTCTATAAAAGAGACTGTATCTTTGTCAAACGATTGTGCGGACCGCGGTGCAGATTTTGCATTGATACTTACTCCTTCTTTCTACAAATCCGAAATGAAGCCCGGGGCTTATATAAAATATTTTACTGCTGTTGCTGATAAAACAAAAATTCCGGTGATTATCTATAACGTGCCTAAATTTACCGGAGTCGATATCGAGGCCGAAACAGTTGCTCAGCTTGCGGCGCATGAAAATATTGCCGGTATTAAAAACAGTACGGAAAATCTGCGGCAGACCGCAGAGCTTGTTGCCATGACTCCTGCAGATTTTGCGACCATTACGGGTACTGGTTCCGTACTTTATACAAGTTTAACCGTCGGCGCAATTGGAGGCATCCTTGCTCTTGCAAACATTGCCCCTGATGAGTGCGTTCTGATTCAAAATTTAGTAGAAGATGGAAAACACGGTGAGGCACTTGAAATTCAGAGAAGACTCCTTCCGGTGAATAAGGCAATTACAGCTAAATATGGAGTTGCCGGATTGAAAGCTGCGATGGATATGCTCGGGTATTACGGCGGGGAACCCCGCTCGCCCCTTTCTGCATTGGGAGATTCAGAAAAAAAGTTGCTTAGACAGATTTTAGCCAGTTCCAAATTATTAAATGAATAAGTATTCCGACTTGCTAACCCAGAACCGGCTGTTGGCCGGAATGAAATGTAACATGTAAGGAGAATTTTTTAATGCAAAAATCATTCATTCCCGTTAATAGAATTTTATTAGGACCCGGTCCGTCGAACGTCAATCCGAAAGTTTTGGAGGCACTGTCGCGTGCCACATTGGGCCACCTTGATCCGCAATTCATCGAACTGATGGATGAGATTAAATCATCACTTAAGTACACTTTTAAAACGGAAAACGATGCGACTTTTGTCCTTTCCGGTCCGGGCTCTCTTGGAATGGAAGCATGCCTAGTAAATATGATTGAACCCGGTAATAAAGTTGTTGTTTGTACCGGCGGCTATTTTGCAAACAGGATGATTCAGATTGTGGAGAAGATCGGCGGCAATCCCGTTCCTGTAAAAGAAACATGGGGACGAGCAATTGATCCTCAGAAACTGGAAGATTCACTGAAGACAAATAGAGACGCAAAAATTGTAGCATTTGTCCATGCCGAAACTTCCACAGGAGCACTTTCAAATATTAAAGAACTTTCAGAAATCGCGCATCGCCATAATTGCCTGGTTGTAGCAGACGTAGTTACCTCTCTCGGCGCAACCGATGTAATGGTTGACGAATGGAATCTTGACGCGGTCTATTCATGCTCACAGAAAGGATTGGCGTGCGTGGCCGGAATGTCGCCGGTAACTTTCAGTGAAAAAGCCGTTCATCATATTAAGAACAGAAAAATTCCGGTTCAAAGCTGGTTTAATGACTTGAACCTGCTTTTGAGTTACTGGGGCGGTCAGAAAAGAATGTATCATCACACTGCGCCGAGCAACCAGTATTATGGCTTGCATGAAGCGCTATTTATTCTGAAAGAAGAAGGAATTGAAAATGCGTGGAGAAGGCATAAAGAGAACAGCGCTAAGTTAATTTCAAAATTGAAAGATGAACTTGATTTAGAACCAATCGTCCCTAATGGAGAGAGAATTCCTCATCTGCAGGCAATTAAAGTCCCGGACGGAGTTGATGAAGCAAAAATCAGAATTGAATTGCTCAAGCAGCATAATTTGGAGATAGGCGCCGGGCTCGGAGAACTTGCCGGAAAAATCTGGCGTATCGGATTAATGGGATATAATTCCAATGATAAGATTATTGATTACTTGATAGGGTCGTTGAAAAAAGTATTCAGCGAAAAGTAATTATGGACACTTCAAATGAATTTGGAAGAATACAAGAATAAAATTGTAACCAATGTTTATCATATTACCTCTGAGAGTAATGTTGCGCTGCATAAACATCCAAAGCACGATGAGATATTTTATTGCGTAAGAGGATCCGGCTTTGGCGTGCTTGATACCGGCGAATTTGAATTGTATGTCGGAAAAGAATTCATTGTCCCTGCAGGCTCTTTACATTCATTAAGAACTGATTCCGATCTGTATGTAGTTTCCTTCCTTATTCCCCGATTTGAGATTAATATTGTTCAGTAGATAAAACGGATATTTATAAGTCATGTAATGAAATGCTATTTATTTAGCTGTTTTGAATTTTTTCCCTTCTCTTTTTGTTAAAGAGGTAAATCACAAATTCATTAAAAAAAAGGAATTTACCTTATATGCCCAACGCAATTTTTAATTTACCATTACCACCAAACGAAGAAGTAAAAGATTACGCTCCGGGATCTCCGGAAAGAGCATTGCTGAAAGCGAAACTTTCCGAAATGGAAAATAAACAGATTGAAATTCCTTTGATAATCGGAGGAAAAGAGATCAGGACGGGAAAGACTGCGAATATAACACTCCCCCATAATCACAGAAAAATTATCGGCAAATATCACAAGGCCGGTCCAAAAGAAGTTCAAATGGCAATTGATGCAGCAATGGAAGCCTATAAAACCTGGTCTGTAATGGAATGGCAGGACCGCGCCGCAATCTTTTCGAGAGCGGCGGATATGATTACATTAACGGATTGGCGCTATACAATTAACGCTTCCACAATGCTCGGTCAAAGTAAAAATGTGCACCAGGCGGAAATTGATGCGGCATGTGAGACTGCCGATTTTTTCCGTTTCAACATTTACTACGCAAATAAAATTTATCAGGAGCAGCCGCCTCATTCACCTCACGGAATGTGGAATAGAATGGAGTACCGTCCGCTTGAAGGATTCGTTTTCGCGATTGCTCCATTCAACTTTACAACTTTCAATGCAAATTTACCCGGCGCCCCCGCTATCATGGGTAATGTAACAATTTTAAAGCCAGCGGGAACAAGCGTTTTATCTGCCTACTACATTGTCAAATTACTCGAGGCAGCGGGATTACCTGCCGGTGTTATTAATTTTCTTCCGGGCCAGGGCTCAATGATGGGAGATATAATTTTTAATGATAAGAATTTTGCGGGACTTCATTTTACAGGAAGCACTGCGGTGTTCCAGCAAATGTGGAAAACGATCGGCAATAATATTTCCAAATACAAAACTTATCCGAGAATAGTCGGAGAGACGGGCGGAAAAGATTTTGTGTTTGCGCACAAAAGTACAGATGTAAGGGGACTCGGAGTTTCATTGATTCAGGGAGCGTTTGAATATCAGGGGCAGAAATGTTCCGCCGCTTCGCGCGCATATATTCCAAAATCAGTATGGCCTGAATTAAAGGAATATCTGGTCACTGAACTAAAGAAATTAAAAACCGGTGATGTTACTGATTTTTCAAATTACAATAACGCGGTTATTGATAAAGCGGCATATGATTCTATTACCGGTTATATCAAATACGCAAAAGAATCTAACGAAGCGGAAATAATTGTAGGCGGAAAATTCAATGACAAGGTCGGTTACTATATTAATCCCACCATCATTGTAACAACAAATCCAAAATTTAAGACTATGGAAGAGGAAATATTCGGTCCGGTGTTAACCGTCTATATTTATGAAGATGAAAAATATGAAGAGACTCTCCACTTATGTGATGACACTTCTCCATACGCATTGACCGGAGCCATATTCGCGCAGGACAGAAGCGCTATTGTTACTGCCGATAGAATATTAAAACACGCCTCGGGAAACTTTTACATCAATGATAAGCCGACGGGAGCAGTTGTAGGACAGCAGCCATTTGGAGGGGCGCGCGGAAGCGGCACGAATGATAAAGCAGGCAGTTTCTTAAATATGGTGCGCTGGGTATCTCCCAGAACAATAAAGGAAAACTTTGTTGCAAGAAAAGATTTCCGCTACCCTTTCATGCTTGAAAAATAAATTCTGGAACCCGCTATGTCTCGGCTTCACTCTAAATGACGGCGGGTTCTTTTTAACTCAACAGCCCAATTAAAATGTCTACCTATCGGACACTTATCATTTTAATTCGACTCCATAAATAAAGCTCTTAATCAGTCCGGCTACCGCTTTGTTCAATTCAGCACCAAATTAACTTGAAAATATCATTTCTGTTTCTATATATATGTCATCCAAAAAGGTGACAGACTATGATTATTGTATTCGTACTTTATTTGGCCGCTGTACTTGTAATTGCTTTCATTTCATCCAGAAGGGCAAAAACTTTAAGTTCGTTTGTCCTTGGCGACAAAAAAATTTCCGGATTATCATTAGCTTTATCCGAACGTGCAACCGGTGAATCCGCATGGCTTCTGTTAGGATTAACAGGTGAAGCGTTTTTAATCGGTATGCAGGCGCTATGGATTGCATTAGGATGTGTAATAGGTATTGCATTTATCTGGTTTGTAATGGGCAACCGGCTGAGATTAGAGACAGAGCGGACGGGCGCACTGACGGTTTCAAGTTTGCTTTCAAGAAAATTTCCGGGCGCGGAAAGAACAATTGGAACGTTATCTGCTTCTATTGTTGTATTTTTTTTCACATTTTATATAGCCGCGCAATTCAGCGGCGGCGGTTTGATTCTGCATGATACATTTGGGATTGATCCGGTTTGGGGAATTATTATCGGCTCCATAGTGGTTACTTTCTACTGCATGATCGGCGGCTTCATGTCGGTTGTTGCAACCGATGTATTTCAGGCAGTTCTGATGATTTTTACATTGATTGTTCTGCCTATTGTAATTCTATTTACCGCAGCGGCTAATAATATTCATATCATGGAGACTATTCAAAATGCGGATCCGGTTTACAGTTCTTTAACAGCAGATAAAACAGGAGCCGCTGCTGTTCTTCTAATCATGAGCGGAATGAGCTGGGCATTCGGATATACCGGGCAGCCCCAGCTACTTACTAGAATGATGGCTATTAAAAATGAAAGGGATGTTAAAACGGCTAAATGGGTAGCGATCATATGGACATTATTTGCGTACTCCGGTGCAATGATAATCGGTTTTGCAGGTTTCGCTTTTCTGAAAGGTGGATTGTTAGGTGCGGAGGAGGCAAAGCTCGCGAAAGATTTTGAAAAAATTTTGCCGGTTATGATAAATTTGATGATCGCTCCGGTACTGGCCGGCTTTCTTCTTTCAGGAGCTATTTCAGCTATGATGTCGACTGCCTCATCCGAAATAATACTCGGTTCATCCTCTATCGTGGAAGACATCTATGGTAATTTTAGCAAAAGAAAAATAACCCCGGAAAAATCATTATACTTAAATAAAGTACTGACAGTGGCTGTCGGCGCAGTGGCATTTGTACTCGCGCTGAGCGAGCGGGATACTGTTTATGGCCTCGTTTCATATGCATGGTCGGGCATCGGTTCTTCATTCGGACCGGCTTTGCTGCTTTTATTATTCTGGAAGAAAATTTCCAGGGCCGGTGTTATTGCATCATTAATTTCCGGAACAGTGGGAACTGTAATTTGGAAAAATTGGATTTTAATACCAACCGGAGTGTCAGAACGGCTCGGAAGTTTTGTCTTCGCGTTTCTTTTGGCAGTAGTTTTTTCTCTATTAATCCCCGAAAAGAAAACCGCTGAACATGCCTGATGAATACGGGAATTTAATTAATGACCTAATCCATGCAGCATCAGCACAGAATGTTCAAGCACTTTTGTTATTTCTCCGATATAATCCTGAACAGCTTTTACGCTTCCCGGCAGTGAGAATATTAGAGTTTGATTCTTAACTCCGAATAATGATCTGCTAAGAATTGCCGAGGGCAGTTTTTCAAAATATTTTAACCGGATATGATCCATAATTCCCGGAATTAGCTTATCGCAGAACTTTTCAACTACGTCCGGAGTAGTGTCACGCGGCCCAATACCTGTCCCCCCGGTTGTGAATATTATATCAATATTTTCATCGATTGATTTTTGCAATTCACTCCTGAGTTTTTCCGCGTCATCCGGAATTAATGTATAATGATAATCCGTATGCCAACGTTTATCCTCAAAATATTCTTCGAGCAATTCTTTTATTTTGGGTCCGCTCTTGTCCAGATATTCGCCGCTGCTTGCCCTATCGCTGAGTGTAATTACTTTTATTTTCAATGGCCGCGGAATGTATTTGATTGCATCTCCTTTACTGATTACCCCTCCCTTAATCACACGTGTGAATATTCCCGATTTAGGCATAACGCATTTCCCGACTTCAACAAAAATTGCGCATCCGTCTCCGTGGCACATCTTTCCGATCTGAGTCAATTCAAGTTCAACTTCTCCGATTCTGAAACGATCCAGAAGACTTACTTTTTTAAAATCAATTCCCCGGGTAGTAATATTTTCCGCAAACTCGCCAGGTAAGAACTGCCTTTTATCGGCATCCATCAAAGAAAAATTATCTATATCCTCCTGAGCAAGAAGACTAACCTGCCTGTGCCATTTGCCGGAATGCGCGTCCCCGAGAATTCCTCTCTCATCAACCTCGATTTTTTCTCGGGGGGTTTTTACTGTTCCCTTTTCTTCAGAAACGTTAACAGAAACTACATATATAGTTGAGTCTTTAATCATATTTTTCCTTTTTGATAGGATTCTCTCTGTAATCTCCGCGATTCAGCGTCTCTACGGTAATAAAGAAAACCTCGGGGGCACGGAGCAGGAGCGGTAAATTTATTATTTATTCATATTCATCGCTCTTGGTTTTTTTTAAGAGCTTAATGCTTTCGATTTTCATTTTCTTATCTACAGCTTTGCACATATCATAAACTGTTACAAGAGCAATGGATACTGCCGTAAGCGCTTCCATCTCAATTCCGGTCTGGCCAAGGCAATTAGCAAAACTTTTAACACTCACACCATTTCCGGCAATCTCGCATTTCACGTCAAGTTTGGTAATCTGCAAAGGATGGCAGAGCGGTATCAGTTCAGATGTTTTTTTTCCGGCCTGTATACCGGCGATTTCTGCAATGGTGAGAACATCTCCTTTCATAAACTTATTTTTTTTAATGAGCAAGATGGTTTCGGGTTGAAGACGGATAAAACCCTCGGCGCTTGCACTCCTGTATTGATGTTTCTTGCCGGCCACATCAACCATATTAGCCCGCCCCTTAGAATCAATATGCGAAAACTTTTTCATCTATCCTCCGGTATTGTAAAACTTATTGGAATAGCTGTTTAATCCGCATTCCGGTTTCTGATCCAAAGCCAATTTAATTGCGCTCGCGTAATCCATTTCTCTGATATTAAAAGATATATCGCTGAAGAGACATGGCTTTAAGAATCCATCGCTCGTTAAACGCAGGCGGTTACAGTTAGCGCAATCACCGCCTGAACCTCCATGGACAATTCCAAACTGCCCTTTTTCAATATCCATCTCGTCAATAAATCGGGCAATGAGACCATTTTCGTCGCAATATTTTTGAACTGCCGCCGCATCAGGTTCATCGATGTTCTTTTTAATTACGCAATTTATTTTTATAGGAGAAAGTCCTGCTGCAATTGCGGAATTAATTCCATCGAACACTTTCTGAATCTCACCGCCGCGGGTGATCGTTCTGTATTTTTCCGGATCGATACTATCTAAGCTGATGTTAACTCTCATCAATCCTGCCTGCTTCAAATCTTGGGCATACTTTGTAAGCAAGATTGCATTTGTAGTCATTGAAAGATCTTTAATTTCCTTAATTCCTGAAAGCATCCTGACCAGATCCACCGCCCGTCTTCTGGCAAGAGGTTCACCGCCTGTAATCCTGACTTTTCTAATCCCCATCCGAACAGCGGTCTTTGTAAACTCAGTTATTTCCTCAAAAGAAAGAATTGAACTGTGATCGACCAATTTAATTCCTTCTTCCGGCATGCAGTAGACACAGCGAAGGTTGCATCTGTCTGTGATGCTTATCCTCAGATAATTTATCTGTCTGTTAAAATTGTCTAACATTAACTATGCTTCCCGCTTTAATCTCGTTTGTTCCTATTGGAATCGAAGTAATTCCGTCTGCGAAAGCAAGGGCATTAATATGTGCAGAGCCATGATATTCCACCGGCTCTATTTTTCCTTCTCCGTTAATCTTCACCGGTATCCACGCAAGACGTTTATTTTTTTTTCTTTTAATATCTTTCGCCAGCTGCATTCTGAGAACTTTCGAGTGATCTTTCAGGCCCATCATTCCGGCCAGGAATTCCTTCACAAATATTTCAAAACAGATAAATGATGAGACAGGATTACCGGGCATTCCAAATACAAATTTATTATCATCTCTGCCGAATACTGTCGGTTTACCGGGTTGAATTGCGACCTGATCAAATAAAATTTTGAATCCGTTTTTAATAAGAACCGACGGCACAAGATCGAAATCCCCCATCGAAACACCGCCGGTAATAATTATCAGATCATTTTCGTTTTTTGCTTTTGTTATTATTTCCCCAATTGCGGCTTCTGTGTCATGGGCAATACCATAATAAGTTACATCGCACCCGAACTGAACGGATTGTGCCAACAACTGATAAGAGTTTGTATTCCTGATCTGGGATTTTTCCGGTTTTAGATCCGGCTCCACAATTTCATCGCCGGTGGCAATGATGCCAACCTTTGGTTTTTTACTTACCTTCGGATTGACGTTCCCTGATAAGGCCAGCGATGCAATTTCCTTGGCAGAGATTCTAGTGCCTTCGGATATTAATTTTTGTCCGGTTACCACATCTTCCCCTTGAATACAAATATTATCGGAAGTTTTCTGACCTGTAAATTTTATTTTATTGCCGGAAAGCACTTCAACTTCTTCAATGATAATTACGCAATCGGCACCGTCGGGAATTATTGCTCCGGTCATAATTTTGGAACATTCATGTTTACCGATCTTTTTTTGAGGCTGATACCCCGCTTGAATTATTTCAATTACACTGAGTTCACCGTCCAGATCTTCCCGGCGGCAGGCATATCCATCCATAGCGGATTTATTAAATGGAGGCATATCAATATCAGAAATAATATCCTCTCTTAAAACGCGGTTAACGCTTTCCCTGAAATCTATGTTCTCTGCTGAGAGGACAATTAGATTAAGTCTGATAATATTTAACGCATCTTCTAGTAAAATCATTTTATTCCCTTAAGATAGAGAAAAGACACCTGCAACTCGTTTAGAAATTGTCACGTCCTTAATTAGTTATAAATTCTGCACGCTGATGCTTTGAAATTGGTCCATATTCTGTTCCCGATTTTCAATCCGAGAGAATTCATTGATTCTGCAGATATCAGCGCAACTACTTCACAGCCTATGTCAACCGTTACTTCCACGCCGATTTTAGCACGGGCAATATCGATAATTTCCCCCTCAAAATGATTACGGGCGCTGCCGCTTTCCGCCGAATTAGAAATGCTTATCTCTTCAGGCTGTATCAGCAGAAATGCATCGCCGTCGTCTGCCTCGGTTAGGCAAAATAATCTGGTTTCGTTAACAATAAATTCCTTGAGGTCGCTTTGCGGCAATGATTTTAATTTACCGGGAAGGAAATTTTTAATTCCTATGAACTGCGCCACAAATTCGGATTTGGGATGTTTGAAAATATTTTCAGGAGTGGCCACGTGAACCAGATTTCCCTTTTCCATAATTCCTATTTTGCCGGCAAGTGAAACAGCTTCCTCATAATCATGCGTTACATGTATTATTGTTATACCGCTCCGGTTTAATTTTCTCAACAGAGCGCGCAATTCTCTTTTGGATTTCGCATCGAGGGATGATAAAGGTTCATCCAGCAGAAAAATATCGTTGTCTGCTGCCAGGCTTCTCGCGAGCGCTACACGCTGATATTCACCTCCTGACAGTGTATCGGGTTTCCTGCTAAGTTTATCGGATACTCCGACCAGCTCCGCGGTTTTTAAAACTTTTTCCTCTATATCCTTTTCCCTTTTACTCCTTAGAGGATAAGCAATATTTTCAAAGACCGTTAAATGAGGGAACAGATCTGTATCCTGATAAACTATACTGATATTTCTCTTCTGGATTTTCTCTTCGGATATATTTTTACCGCGGAGATAAATATTGCCTGAATTTATCTTTATTAATCCGGCTATTGATTCGAGAAGAAGACTTTTTCCAACTCCGGATATTCCCAGAATTACAAAGTAATCTCCCTGATCTACCGTGAAAGTAATGTTAGTTAATTCAAATGTGCCTGCTTTTAGCGATATGTTATCAACAACCAGCATTTATTTTTTTCTTCTCACAATTCTAAGTGCTATAAAAATGAGCAAGCATACCGTAACGAATAACACTGCCGCCGGCATCGCGTATTTGAGCCCATATGAAGTAAAGCGTTCATAAATTAAAATAGGTGCGGTCTGCGGATTATATGCGACAATTATCACGGCTCCGAATTCACTCATACCGCGCCCCCACATTAAAATAAAGCCTGATAAAATGGAACGCCAGGCAAGCGGAAGAGAAATCGTAAAAAATACACGAAGGGGAGATGCACCCAAAGTCAGCGCTATCTTTTCAAGCCGTTCGGGAACGGCGGCAAATCCGTCCCTGGCCGCATTTATTAAAAACGGAATACTTACAAACGCCATTGCCAGAATTATTCCGGCGGGATTTCCGATAAATTTTATTCCGAATAATTCACCGGTTCTTCCTAAAAAACTATCTCTTGTTATAATTCCGAGCACAGCTATTCCCGCAGCCGAATGAGGAATTATTATTGGTACATCAATAATTCCGTTAACCAGATTCTTGAACCGAAAATTTTTGCGGGCGAGTAAATATGAAAGCGGAATGGCTAAAAATGAAAATAATATTGTGCCGGCCATTGATGTCCATAAACTCAGCCAAATACTGCCGCGAACTTCTTCACTTCCGATAGCTTCGCCAAGAGATCCGAATGAAGTACTTAAATACATCCCTGCAAGAGGTGCAATAATGAATAAAAGCGGTACGCCGCCAAGAAAAGTAAAAACCAAATTCAGAAAAGAATTATTTGCCGAGATTGTTTTCATTTAAATTATTTTTTTAAAGAATATATTTTCAGATCATCCGGTAATTTTACGTAATTGTCGCAGAATGACGGAACGACCGTCGGCTGACCCATCTCTCTCATTACTCTCAATCCTTTTTCTTCGCTCATCAAATAATGTACAAATTTTTTAGCCAGCAACGGATTCGGAGAATTTTTTGGAATAGTAACTCCGTATACCATCGAGGAACCATACTGCGAAATTCTTTCTCCCGGCCTCTTTCCGTTTAATTCGACAGAAACCTTATTATAATAATTTTCCAGTTCAGCTTTCTTGAGATTAACTTCATCGGGCAAAATTAAAAATTTCAGTCCATGTTGTTCGGCAACGGATCTGTAAAGAAAAATATAATCCAATTCTCCGGTTTCCAGAAGGGCGAGAAGATCTACTTCTTTTGGCCGGATGTATTCGTTATCCTTGGAGAGTAATTTTTCAGTCAATCCTTTTTCATTGTAAAATATTTCCGATAATTTCATTGTTAAAATGGCCCTGTAGCCGCACGGATCCGAATTTGGATCTGCCCGCCCTATAACAATGTTCTTATCCATAAGGATGCTGAACCAATTCTTACCGTTAATCTCCTTTGATCTCCTGGATTTATCCGTATATACTATCGCCATCTCATTTGAAGCAAATTTCAGGTTCCAGTCAGCAAATTCGGGAATCAGCAGCTGATCGATAATTAGATAATCAGCAGATGCGAATACATCGCATGGTTTTTTCAATTCTGAAATTTTTCTGGCGCATTCACGGCTTCCTGCAATTTCTTTTAGGACTTCGACTCCTGGATTCTCTTTTTTGAAGCCCTGAATTATTTTTTCGAATGGAACTGTTAAACTTCCCGCGTGAAAAACTGTTAATTGGTTCGGATTTTGAGCTTTTATTGAATTCATCATAAAACAGGAGACGATGAACAGCTTGAAAAGAGAGAAATATTTCATTGTGGAACAATTCTATTTTTTGGTGTGCAAAGTGTAAGAATTATTTCAGTTTCATTCAACTTTTGAATTAATGGACACCAAATCGCATTGGGTTTGAGTTCTCCCTTTCTTATATTTCAAAAGACGTTTATAGCTTTTTATGTGAAAATAAAAATTTGGAGAATTTGTAATGGGAGTTCAGGAAATTTTAGAAGAACGCAAACTTGTCAAAGAAGTTCAGTACGAAATAACACCAATGAATAAAGGATATTCGGACAAAACACTTTATATAAATCTCACGGATAATGATGTTAAAATAAAGGACGTCCCTCTTGAGATGAAGGAAAAATTTATCGGCGGAAAGGGATACGGACTTAAGTATCTCTGGGAAGCTACCACACCAGACACTAAGTGGAATGATCCCGAAAATGAAATTATTATTTCCGGCGGACCTGTCTGCGGAATAACACAATATTCCGGAACAGGAAAATCATTAGTCGTTACTATTTCACCTCAGACAGATTCTGTTATGGACAGCAACGTGGGCGGCTGGTTCGGCCCATTCCTGAAACTTAACGGATTCGACGCAATCGAACTTCAGGGGAAAGCCGAAAGAGATGTTATAATTATCCTTGACGGAAGAGATGGAACAGGAAAAATCAGGATTGAAGAAGCCCCCGCTGATCCTATAAACAGCCATCATCTCGCTGATATGCTGACGGAAATGTATTCTGCCACCGAGCAGGATAAAATGAAAATTGCAGTTGTATCTGCCGGCACGGCTGCAGATCATTCCCTTATAGGAATGCTTAACTTCAGTTTTTATGATAAAAGGAAAAAACGCTCAAGACTTAAACAGGCCGGACGCGGAGGTATAGGAACTGTATTCCGCGATAAAAAAATCAAAGCGCTTGTGGCTCTTGTTGCCAAAGTCGAAAATGATATGAACCATGTGGTTGATATGAAAGCGATCATTGAACGCGGACAGAGATTCAATAAAGAGATGAAAGAACTCGACGATTCTCAATGCGAAATGAGAACCAAGGGTACGGCGCATCTCGTTGAAGTGATGAATGATTATGATCTTCTTCCCGTAAATAATTTTAAGTTCGGCAGCAATGAAGCAGTTGTTGGAAGTATTGACGGCGAGACCTGGAAAAAACAGTTCGAGCAGGGGTCATTTGACGGATGCTGGCTCGGATGCAATATGAGCTGCGCTAAGGGAGTTAATAATTATCTGCTTCGTACCGGACCATTTAAAGGTGAAAGTGTAATTGTAGACGGACCCGAATATGAAACCGCGGCTGGAATAGCTGCAAACTCAGGAATCTTCAGTACAGATTATACAATTGAAGTAAATTTTTACTGCGATACCTATGGTGTCTGCACAATTACGTGGGGCACTACAGTGGCATTTTTAATGGAGTGCTACGAAAATGGAATTCTAAATCCGGAAAGAACCGGCGGATTGAAATTAAACTTCGGCAA
>PGYS01000072.1 GCA_002839795.1 Ignavibacteriae bacterium HGW-Ignavibacteriae-3
CTCCGATTGCATAAGCAACCTGAACAAGGCATTCTCTTGCCAGTCCCGCCGCGACAACGTTCTTCGCGATATGCCGCGCCGCGTATGTAGCACTCCTGTCAACTTTTGATGGATCTTTTCCCGAGAAAGCCCCGCCGCCGTGAGGCGCCCAGCCGCCGTATGTATCTACAATTATTTTTCGCCCGGTAAGACCGCTGTCGCCGTGCGGTCCGCCGATTTCAAATCTTCCTGTCGGGTTAACAAAATATTTTGTTTTGCCGTCAATATATTTTGCGGGAATAACTTCTTTAATCACATACTTAATAACATCCTCTTTAATTTTTTTCTGGCTGACATTCGGATCGTGCTGAGTCGAAATAACAACCGCATCAACCCTTAGAGGTTTATGATTGTCATCATATTCAATTGTTACCTGAGATTTTGAATCCGGTCTTAAATAAGGCATTAATTTTAAATTCTTTTTACGGATATCCGCCAGCTTTTTCATTAGCTTGTGGGCATAAACTATCGGCATCGGCATCAATTCCGGCGTCTGGTCGCATGCGAAACCGAACATGATTCCCTGATCTCCCGCGCCTCCCGTATCAACTCCCATGGCTATATCCGGCGATTGAGAGTGAATGGCATTTAAAATTCCGCATGAATCTGCGTCAAATTTATATTCGGCTTTTGTATATCCAATTTTACGGATTGTTGTGCGTACAACTTCCTGAACATCAACATAAGCGTTTGTTGTAACTTCTCCTCCGACTACAACAAGTCCTGTAGTAACGAAAGTTTCACAGGCAACGCGCGCTTTTGGATCTTTTGTAAAAATTGCATCTAATACGCCGTCGGAAATAGCGTCGCAAACTTTATCAGGATGCCCTTCCGAAACGGATTCCGAAGTGAATAGGTATGACATTTATTCCTCTATCTAGTTTTAGTTAAATTCTATTTCAGATGAATCGCCTGTATTCATCTTTTTATAATTGCTGTTAACAACCGCGCTGCTTCCGATTATTGAATCTTCAAGAATCACTCTACCGATTTTAGCGCCTGAACTGATAATTGAGTTACGTATTATTGAGTCTGTCACTTCACAATTTTCAGAGATTGTTGTAAACGGTCCTATGACTGAATTTTTGACAATCGCGCTTTCCGCAATAAAAACCGGGTCATTAATAACAACATTATCAACCCTCCGGTTTGTTCCCCGATTGCTCAATAAAAATCTGTTCGTCGAAAGAAGTGTTTCCGGCTTGCCGCAATCGTACCATCCTTCTACCTGAAAAGTGGAGAATATTTCTCCCCGTTCGATCATTATCTGAAGAGCGTCCGTAAGCTGATACTCTCCGCGCGTTTTGATATTTTTTGCGAATAACTCATTCAACGATTCGACTAATAATTTTGTGTTCGATATATAATACAAACCAACAAGAGCGAGTTTAGAAATGATTTCTTTCGGTTTTTCGACCAGTTTAATAATTTTTCCATTCTCACAAACCGCCACGCCGAAGCGGGAAGGATCATCCACAGTTTTAACTCCAAGCGAACTTACTTTTTTTGACAGTACCGGTTTCAAGTCAACATCAAAAACTGTATCGCCGAGTATTATAAAAATTTCGTCATCATCAAACGTGGGCCCCGCGATATGAATAGCGTGCCCCAATCCTAGCAGCTCTTCCTGCTCAATAAAATCGGCTTTCAGCGAAGGATAATTCTTTCCAACGTAGTCAATAATTTGTTCACCGAGATATCCGGTAATAAAAGTCGCTTTGTGAATATTCTGATCAAGCAACTTTTCAATTATATGCCCGAGAATCGGTTTGCCTCCGACGTTGAGTAAAACTTTAGGAAGTGAATAGGTATGCGGTTTTAATCTTGTCCCAAATCCGGCTGCCGGAATGACTGCTCTCAATCTTTCCCTTTTTTATTAAATAAGCGCTGTGAATTTAATTAATAGACTCACGTTTATCAAACTCGGCACGATAATTAGATTGGAAGGAACTTTCTTGGATTTTGTGCTGTGATTTTCGATTTTGGAACCAATAATAATTTCCGGTGTGGCTTAAGGACAAAATGAAGATTAACAACAGGATTACGAATCTATTAGGAATTAAATACCCGATAATTCAGGCGGGGATGGTTTGGGTTAGCGGATGGAAGCTTGCGTCGGCTGTTTCGGTGAACGGCGGTCTTGGATTGATCGGGGCGGGATCAATGAAACCCGATCTGCTGCGTGAACATATCCAAAGATGTAAGACTGCCACCCGGAATCCGTTTGGCGTAAATATTCCGCTGTTGCGCGCAGATGCCGCAGACTTGATTAAAGTTGTGATTGAAGAGGGTGTTAAAATTGTTTTTTCATCGGCCGGGCATCCGGGCAAATTTATTGATGATTTGAAAAAAAATGATGTAAAGGTTGTTCACGTTGTTCCCTCTGTTAAATTTGCTCTCAAGGCAGAGAGCGTGGGATGCGATGCAGTTGTGGGAGAAGGGGTAGAGGCGGGCGGGCATAACGGCGCGGATGAGATAACCACTTTCTGCCTGATCCCCCAGCTTGCAGATGCAGTAAAAATTCCTGTAATTGCCGCAGGAGGAATTTCTGACGGGCGGGGAATTCTTGCAGCAATGGCGCTTGGAGCAGAGGGCGTCCAGATCGGAACCCGGTTTGCCGTTACTGAGGAATCTTCAGCACACTCTAATTATAAAAAAAGAGTTATTGAATCAAAGGATAATGATACTATCCTCATCCTGAAAAAAATCGGCGCGGCGCGGATGATTAAAAATGAATTCACTGCGGAAATAATTAAGGAAGAAATGAACGGTGCAAATGAAAACCGCCTTAAACAATTACTCGGAGAAAAACGGGAACGGCTGGGTATTTTTGAAGGTGATGAACAAAACGGCATGATGGAAGCGGGACAGGGCGCCGGTTTAATCAAAAATATTTTGACCGTAAAAGAACTAATGCAATCTTTAACCGGGGAATACGATAACGCTTTAAAACATTTTAGGGATTGAAGAATTATGGACGAATTGATTAATTACCACTATAAACTCGAATTCTCGGATGGAAAAGAGATGATCTTCGATATCAATCTTAATAAAAAAACTCTGGATATCGTTGAAGAAGAAACCGAATTGCCGGAGTGGACTTTAAGAGAGCGGTTCGGATGTATAAATTCAACCTGTTCCCTTTTAGGTACAGAAACATGCCATATTGCAAAAGTTGTTCATAATGTTATTCAAAATTTTAAAAATATTGTTTCCACCGAGCCGGTCAATGCTACTCTTACAACAGACGAGCGCCTTATAAATAAAAATTGCTCTATTCAAACTGCTGTTGCAAGCATAACGGGAATTCTGATGGCTACGTGCGGCTGTCCTGTTTTCAGCAAATTAAAACCGATGGTGAGATTTCATCTTCCGTTTGCGTCACTGGAAGAAACTGAGTTCCGAGTGTTCTCCATGTATTTTCTGGCTCAGTATCTCCGCAGCAGAAATAATTTAAACCATGATCAAAGTCTGCAGTCCCTTAAACAACTTTATGATGAAATTCAGGAAATCAATATGCTTGCCGCCCGAAAGATTCAGGAACTGGAAAGAAGTGACGCATCCATAAACGGATTGGTTATTCTCTACTCTTTCGGTCAGATGGTATCGTTTGAACTGGAAAAAAATGACTTATCGGAATTAGAGAATTTATTTAAGGACTGGCTTAAATAATTCTAATCCTGGATACGGCTTCATCTTATTTCAGGCTTCTTACTTCTCGCTTCAATACCAGAAATGAAACTGAAGAACAAAAGCATCATTATCGATACTTGGATCCTCCAAATTAATTCTGTACTGCGGACGCACTTCAACAAAGCTGTAAGGATAAAATTCAAATCCTAAAACCAAATGTGCGCGCTCATCCTTGTTTTTATTTGTATCCGGATCGAACCGGTCGTAACGGATGACCGCTTCAAGACCGACTAATACCTGATATGCAGCCTCAATCATCATAGCGCTGGACCTGCCGCCCGACGAAATATAATCGGTGGCGATATCAAACTCTCCCATTAGAGTGAATTGTTTATATCCGATTCCCGCAAAACCACCGTAGAGCTGCGTAGGCAGATTGGAAACACTGCCGGTAACCTGATTAAAAGATTTCGTCTTTGTTGACGTGTACGAAGCGCCTAGGAGCAAGCCGACCTTATTTATTGAAGGGGATAATTCCAATCGGGTTGTCCATGTGGGATCGGCGGCGAATGTGGAATTTGATCTGCTTTTACCGACACTCGCAGTTAAATTAATTATATCGGAGAGATTTGCACCTACTTCAATTCCTGTTTCCAGATACAATGGGTTGTAAATTAATCCTCTGATTGCGCCGGTAGAAAAGAGGAGGCCGTAATCCCCTCCCCTTGTATATGAGGTGTGGTCATCTAACTTTATTCCGAAATTGGGTGAGAAAGAACCAATTTTTATATAACTGCCGTTGGGTAAAATCCTTGCGGTTCCATAACCTTCCCAGATGGACCAGATAAAATCGTAACGGGCGGTAACATCAATTTTATCCGAGACAGCAGCATTTAAATAGACCGATCCCGTCATATCCTGAAAGTCAGTTCTCTTTTTTTCCTGCGAGTACAAAAATTGAGAGCGGTAATCAAATCCGAATGAAACATTATCAGAAAGTTTCGGAGAGATCGGGAATTTATCGTCCCGCGGAGAGATCATGCTCATTACATTCTTGCCGAATACGAACCCGTTTTCATTTCTCATTTCTCCACCGGTAGGATTAAAATGGCAGCTGCTGCATTTATCAAGATATCGCAGAGCAAACCGGGGGAGACTATAAATTTGTGTTGAAATAATACTTAAAAAAAACAGAACCAGCAGAAATTTAACAGACTTCATAATCTCCTCACCGGGATGAATTTATTGAAAATATTAGTATAAAAAAGCACAATTAACAAAAGACGGTTGAGCGCACTATTTCATCAAAATCATTCTTGAAGAGCGGTCAAATTTTCCGGCAGTTAACCGATATATATAAACTCCGGAAGTAACACTGTTGCCCGATTCATTATACCCGTCCCATTCTTTTTCATAATGTCCGGCGGGGAGATTCCCGTTGACTATAGTTCTAACTAATTCACCATTGATATTATAAATTCTCAAAGACACATTTTCACTTTGCGGAATCTCAAAAACTATTTTGGTTGATGGATTAAAAGGATTGGGATAATTATTCATCAGACGGTAACTTGTGGGCATAACGGTTTCCGCTACATCCGTCGCAGGAGGTCTGCTGTTAAAATCACCGGGATTTGAAACTGAGCTGAATGATCCGGGATCGGGCTGTCCGGGTCTCCATGAGCCGGTTGGATCTCCGAGCTCCTGCCCGTTTGTAAATCCGTCGCCATCTGAATCCTGCGAAGCCAAAGTCGCACTCCAGAAATCCTCTCCTCCATTTGGTGTAACTCTTATATCAACCGCCTGGCCGAAATTATTTCTGGCTCCGCCGCCGCCCGGATTGGTGTGGCAGTTTGCACACTGAAACTTTCCTCCATTTGGAATTTTGGATACTCTGAATTCCCGTGAAATTATAATTGTTGTAGTAGCAACAACAATCACAGCAATTATATGTGGAATGAATCTATTCATACTTACCTCTGATTGAAGATTAATTACTGAACTTACTCGCCGCTTTCGCCGTTTTATCATGACGAGTCTGATTTATTCTCTTACACTTTTTAGTATATTTAAAAACGTTAATCCCGAAAGGAATATTTATGGATTATTTACTGATTTCAAAATTACACGTTGTTTTTGCCGGTATATGGCTTATTAATTTTGTAACTGACATCCTTTTACGCCGCTTTATTATTACTAATAAGAACAAAATCGGCGAGAAAAAGTTCATTCATTTGTATATGACATTCGCCAATTTATTCGGGATCATAGGTTCTACAGGTATTTTGATAACCGGAATTACTCTGGTTATTCAAAATCCTGCATACGGATTTTTCAGTATGAGCTCAAATCACTGGCTTGCCACCAAACAGATCTTAATGGTTGTCCTGCTGATTATTCTTGCCGGATTCATAATTCCTACTGCAAAAAAAGTAAGGGCTGCCATTGGAATTGATCTTGAAAATCACTCTGAATTGAGTGAAGAGGGATTCAGAAACCTGCAAAAACTTTTCAAGCTGAACACTACAATTAATATAATTGTAGTAATTAATTTTCTTCTGGCGATAACTCATCGGTTTATTGGTTCCTAGTTCAAAGAGCCTATCGGGATGAGATTATTGTAATCTTCTGAGATGGACGGAAAAGAGAATGATGAAAAAAATTCTGATTTTAGGATCCACGGGTTCTATAGGTGTCAACACCCTGGAAATAGTCCGCGCTTTTCCGGATAAGTTCGAGATCATCGGCCTTACCGCCAACAGCAATATTCATCTCCTGAAAAAACAGATGGAAGAATTTCATCCGAAGACAATTGTAATTGCAGATAAGAAAAAATCTGAAGAGCTAAAAAAAACAATCGGGAATAGCTGTGAAGTTTTATCCGGCAATGAAGGACTTTTGGAAATTGCCAAACGGAATAATTATGATATTCTGGTTTCTGCACTGGTCGGATTCGTAGGACTTGCCCCAACGATCGAAGCAATAAAACTTAAGAAACGGATCGCGCTGGCCAATAAGGAAACTCTTGTTACCGCAGGCGAGCTTGTAATTGATTTATGCAAAAAGCATAAGACAGAACTTATTCCGGTCGATTCCGAACACAGTGCAATATTCCAATGTCTAAACGGCGAGAATCCATCCGAAATTAGTAAGATAATACTTACGGCTTCAGGCGGACCTTTTCTAAATAAAAGCAAAGAGGAATTTGAAAATGTCACCGTTGAAGATGCACTGAATCATCCGAACTGGAAAATGGGAAGTAAAATAACCATCGATTCCGCATCTATGATGAATAAAGGGCTCGAAGTAATTGAGGCGCACTGGCTATTCGGCCTTCCTAAGGATAAAATTGAAGTAATAATCCATCCTCAATCCATAATCCACTCAATGGTTGAGTTCAGGGATGGATCTGTTAAAGCCCAGTTAAGTACGCCGGACATGAAATTGCCGATCATTTATGCCCTTTCTTTCCCTGAAAGGTTTAATTTTAACGCTGTTGCGACCGATTTAAAGAAAATTAATCAATTAACGTTTTTTGAGCCGGATTTTGATAAATTTACCTGCCTTAAAATGGCCTATGATGTAATAGAAACGGGAGGAACTTCCTCATGTATACTTAACGCGGCTAATGAAGTCGCGGTGGAGAAGTTTCTTTCCGGTAAAATCAAATTTAACCGGATCCCGGATTTGATAGAAGACGCGTTAAATGCGGTTTCGATTATTCATAGTCCGGATCTGGAAACTATTTTTGATTGCGATTTTAAGACAAGAGATTACCTTAAACATAAATTTAATTAGGAAGCTGAATGGATTATATAATATATTTTATTATTACTATCGGAATATTGGTCTTCGTACACGAGTTCGGACATTTTGCCGCCGCTAAACTTTCCAAGATGCGGGTTGATGTTTTCGCTATCGGGTTCGGAAAAAGATTATTCGGATATAATAAAATTACCGGTTTTACATTTGGCGATCTTGCAAAGGATTTCGACGGCCAGGGAAATACAGACTACAGATTATCTCTTCTTCCGCTCGGCGGCTATGTAAAAATCGCAGGAATGGTCGATGAAAGTTTCGATACTAAATTTGCCGATTCTGAGCCCAAACCTCATGAGTTCAGATCAAAAAGCACTCTCGCCAAGCTGTTTGTTATTACCGCCGGCGTTATGATGAATTTAACCCTTACGCTTTTGATTTTCTGGGGAATAAATTTCTTTCACGGCCAGGAGATCGCAAAATCCACTACAATCTCCGCGGTGGAGAACGGCAGCATAGCACAGCAGGCGGGTTTTCAGTCGTTCGATAAAATTCTCTCTGTTAATAACGTTGCTGTTAAAGACTGGCAGGATGTTGCGGATCAGATCCTGTCCGGCAAACAAACCAAAGATCTGGAGTTGCAGATAGAACGGAACGGAATTATTCAACCGCTCAATCTGCCTTTAAAATTCATTAAAGAGCATTCCAATACCGGCTTTTTCATTTACCCTTATCCGACCAGGGCAATTGTAATTGATGTTATGAAAAATTCACCTGCTCAGGATGCGGGATTGAAAAGCGGTGACCTAATTTTATCCCTGAACTCCATTAATATAATCGAAAGAACCCAAATCAATGATATCATCGGCGCGAATAAAGATAAGGCGATTCAAATAGTTCTGCTGAGAGATAAGGATACCGTTAAAACTGCCGTAAAACCGGCAAGCGATGGATTAATAGGAATAAGCCACAACATCGCTTACGTTGGAGATAAAGAATACCGTACTTCCGGATTTTTTGAATCGATACCGCAGGCGGTTGTAAAGGCAAAAGACTTCACACTTATTTTCTTTAAAATGATGGGGCAGGTATTTTCGGGCAAGCTGGCATTCAAGGATGCTTTCGGCGGACCGGTGAAGATTGCTCAATATGCAGCCATTTCGGCAGACGGCGGCGGAGTTCCGTTTTTGTATTTCCTCGCTATGCTTAGTCTTAATCTTGCGATAATCAATATACTTCCATTCCCCGTTCTTGACGGCGGCCATTTTGTAATAATTCTTCTTGAAGGATTATTTAAGAGGGAACTTCCGGTCAAATTTAAAATGATTATTCAAAATATAGGATTTGCTCTGCTTCTTCTTTTGATGGCCTTCATTATATACAACGATGTAATAAGTCTTTAATTTTTTGGGGTCCGAGTGGCAGAATGTATTGCCACCCGGACGTAAAATCAAAAGAAGAATTATTTATACCGCTCACAATTTGAAACTCAGAGCAATACTCATCTGAACTTTAACAACTTTCCCGTTCATTCTTCCGGGGCGGAATCTTGAGCTCATCACAGCTGCAATTGCTGCCTGATCGCATCCTCCTCCGATTCCTTTAACAATTTCCGCTCTTCTTACGGACCCCGCTTCATCTATGAATGCTTTAACAATAACTTTTCCTTCAATTTGATCTCTTCGGGCTTCGGACGGATAAATTATTTTTTTCTGAATTGCTTCTAGACCTCCGCTCGGTTCCGGCATCATATCGACTCCGACGTAAAATGTCTCGTCAATAATTTCTTTTTTTATTTCGGACTTGACCGGCTCGACTTTTACTTCTCCTACAGCAGTTGCAGATTCTTTCGGAACTTCAAATTCACTCACCGCTTCACCTTTCTTGGCGGGCACCGGTTTTCCAAAGTTTGGTTTTTCAGCAGCTACTTTTTCCACCAAAGGAGTATTTTGTATAATGGATGGAGGAGGTCCGAGTTCAGCATATTTTACAATTTTTACTTTTACCGCTTCGTCATTTTTTTCAACCGGTAAAAAGATGATCAATAAAAGGAAGATTATCATATGGACAGAAATCGCAACAGCAACACCGTACAGGTAATTTTTATTGTAGATTCTCTTCAGCTCGAACGCGCCGTAAACGTTATTTTGATTTTCGGAATTCAAAAAAGGGACTGTCTCTTTATAAATTTAATGGCAAAGTTAGAGACAATGAGACTGATTGGCAATTGCAAACTGTTTGTACAAGTGAATAATTAGACCGATATTAATATTAAACTACTAATAATATTCGTTGAACATTTTAACTTTATAACAGAAATAAATTTTTACAAAGGTACTGCACTTTACTGATAATGTTTCTATGGGCAACATTAAACGAAAACGATTTATTTTATCAGTGTTAATTATAACAATCTGCGTTATCTGTGTGCCATTGACAGCCGGTCACAATAGCACACAGATTACACTGATATAACAGATTTTCACAGATGACATTCACACTCTTTCTCTTCTCCAACACTGCAAAGCACGTCTCCCGAGAAACTAAAAAGTAAAAAAGGGAATAAATTCCAGCTATCTTATTCAAACTGAATTAAAATGAAAAGCGGGCATGCGTCCGCTCTTAAAAAAGAAGTCACTTATTCAGGATAAAATTGACTCTGATTAATGAGTCTGAAGTCAGAGACGAATGGCTTATTAAGTAATTTCAAATAAATGAAGTTATTTTGGAAGAATCAATCGAGGCTGCAATTAAGCAACCCCGAAAGTCTAATTATTATTATTCTATCCGATATTCAATCCTGATAATTGCCGCATCTTTTATTTCGCCGCGAACTTGTTCATTTGGGTGTTGCTTGTAATATTTCTGATTGATAGAATCGAAATATTCGATGATTGATTTTATTTCTTTTTTAACATAATCAAGGGCTGCCTTATCGAGTATTTCATTAGTACCCTTTATTAAATCAATCTTTGCTATGCTCATATCATTTTTATTAAACAGCACCTTGAAAGAAACTAATCCCTCTATTTTATTATTTAGAGCAAGAGACGGGTATTCAGGTTTTTTTGAAGTGATTAACCAGGTAAGGTCCGGCAATTTTTCTTCCGTGCCTTCCTTCTCCACATGTGTAATCTTAGATTCTTTCTTTTTAAAATCATTAATATACTTACGGATTCCGTCAAGATTTTTAGCACCACATCTATAAAATGTTTTATCTTTTCTAGCGACGAATGTATAGCCTGTTTTGTTATCACCCGTTACCCAGTAAAGAGCTGATTCGTCGCCATAATTAATATTTTCATCTATTTTTTCAAAATTAATATTTTTAGGAAAACCAATAGCTTCCCTATTTTCCTTATTTTCGAATAAATAAATATTGGAATTGAATTCTCTGATAGCTTCCTCAACAGTATCAAATGATTTGGGCACCCATTGTAGATCTTCTCCACCTAAGGAAAATTTATAAGGAAGTACAATCCACACTGCTATCGCTTTCCCTCCTTGCATTGCCGGAGTAAATTCCGATTTGAGCGCGGCATCTACTGCGGATTGATTGAAAAGTTGGGATTCACTCTTGATGACAATTGCTTTTTTAGGACTGCCTTCTTTATCAACAAGAACTTTCACAAATACCTTTCCTTCAATTCCTGCTTTCTTGGCAATTTCGGGATATGCTGGTGTTTCGGCTTTTACTAATTCGGGTGTTTTTTCATATTGAATAAATGCATTTATATCCGGTTCTTCATTATCAGTATTAGTCGTGTTTGTTCCGGTTGATTCTGTCTTTTCAACAGAAAGTTTAAATGCTATTGGAAGTACAACCCATACCTTTACGGGTTTATCTTTAATCATTGCGGGAGAGAATTTCGCTTTCTTAGCCGCCGCCAAAGCAGAATTATCAAGCATGTCCTTAACACCCTGCTCAACTTTGGCTTTGGCAACATTTCCCTTCTCATCAATCAGAAGTTTGAGATAAACGGTTCCCTCAATTCCCGCAAGTTTTGCGAGTTCGGGATATTCAGGACTTAATTTTGAAATAAGCGCAGGCACTTTATCCACTTCAATAAATCCCGATTCGTCCGCCTTCTGCAGTTTGGCGCCTTCATTCTGCTGCGCAAACAGCATGGCAGAAGAAATCAGAAACATTATAAAAATTGTCTTCGTCTTCATTTTAACCTCATATGTTAGGTCTTACTATTATTTGTTTTGCCATATAATAACTGCCCTGCACATCCACCGGCGGCAGCGCATTCATTAACAGTTCGAGTTTGTCGTTTTGTCTTTTGAGTTCACGCATAACATCCGCGTACTGAACATTTACTTGCTCAGCCGGTTGAGAACCGTCCTTAACTTCAGCGGCAGGTCTTGCGTTCATGATGAGCTCGAGTTTGTTGTTCTGTTCTTTGACTTCGCGCGTTAAGTCAGCAAACTGAACTTTGTAATCTTCCGATCTTGTGTAAAAAATGATTGTAAGGACAAGAAGTATTATGGTTATGGAATAAGTAACTGCACTGAAAACTTTTCTATTTGTAAATAACATTTTCGGCTTTTCATTCAGCTTTCCGATTGAGCGGAGAATTTTCTGATCGAGTGCAACAGGAAATTCTTCCATGGATCCCGATAATCCGCTCTTAAGCAGATTTAATTTTTTAAAATATTCACGCCCCTCTGCATTCTGCGAAAGTATTGTGAACATAATTGGTTCATTCCCCTTTTCAAGTTCATCATCAAAATAAAGATCTATCATGGCAATAATTTCGTTTGCGGACATGGCTAAATTCCTTTTTGCTATTTCTTTTTTAATTCTTGTATTTTTTTACTGGAATAATCCAATCTTTCCGTCTGAAGAGAATCATCCTTTGCCATTTTAATAACCTTTTGATAAGCCAGCCGTGCATTTTTCCAATCCATCAGTTTTTCATTTATCATAGCTATATAAAACTGGGCATCTATATTATCCGGATAGTACATAAGCGCTTTTTCATAAGATAATTTTGCTTCTTTATAATTTTTTTGTCTGTAATAAACGGCTCCTATCTGATTACAGATATTCCCTATCTTATCAAGCGCCATTAACGATAATGCCTTCTGGAATGATTCTATTGTTTTTTTTAATGAATCCATCTTGGCGTATGTAAAACCCAGATTCAAAAAGTATGTCGGGTTATCATCAATCAAAATCGCCCGTTTATAAGCTGATAACGCCGAGTCATATTTGTTCAGATTGAAATAGACAAATCCGAGATGATCATAATAGTTCGGATCATTCGGGTTAAGTTCAATTGCTCTTGTATATTTTTCCACCGCCTCTATGTAGAACTTCAATTTCTCATTGCACAGACCTGATTTAAAATAAAATTCCGCGTTTTTAGGTCTGAGTCTTATCGCAATTCCATACAATGCATTGGCATCGTAATATTTCTGAATATTAAATTTGCTCGAGGCAAGAAGAGCTACAGAAGGAACATATTCCGGATTTAAAGCGACCGAATGTTCAAGATGCTTCATAGCGGGTTCCGCAAGATTTGGATTTGGCGAAAGCATCATGGATGAACCAAGATAATAACTGCTGAGAAAATCATTCTTATTGAGAGTGACATTCCGGCTGAACATTTTAACCGCGTTGTCATAATCTTTAATATCGTAGTAAATAAGGCCAAGTTCATAGTAAGCTGTTACATTGTTAGAATCGCTGTCAATTACCGTCTGGTAACTGCCGATCGCTTCAAAAGTTTTTCCTAGCTGGGAATAATTGCGGGCGAGTTGAATTCTGTAGCCTTTATGTTCCGGTGCAGTTTCAACCGCTTTTTGAAAATACCGGGAGGCCTTAACCGTTTCACGCAGATTATTATAGGACAAGCCAAAATAAAATAATTCTTCCGGGGAGAGTTTATGAATGTATGCGTCTTTGTACAAGTCTACCGCCGCCCGGTATAAACCCTCATTAAAATTTTTTTTGCATAATGTGAGAAGGCTGTCGCTGAAGGCACCACTACCGTTCTGGGCCTTTGTTATACTAAAGTCCGGAGATACAAAAAATAAAATCATGATTGATGTTATAAATAATTTCTTCATCACTTTATCTCCCCCTTTAATAGTTTACAACTTTTGAAAGTTTACTGATCAGTTTCTGTCTGGTTTTGTATAATCTGCTTTTGACGAGGTTCTCATCAATTTTCATCACATCGGAAATTTCCTTGTAGGAAAATCCGCCATATTCTTTAAGCAGAAACACATCCCGCTGATCAATTGATAATTTATCAAGCTCACTCATAATCAATCCGTTCAGTTCTCTAATTTCAAACTCTTCATCAATCTTTACCGAAGAATCGATTTGAATTTCATCTGCATCCTGCACGCTGAACTGATCCACATGACTCTTTTTTGTTCTGTAAAAAGTGTAGATCGCATTCCGTGTGGCAGTGAAGAGCCATACATCAATTCGTTCGGAGTTCCGGATTTTGTTCATATTCTCAAAATATTTAATGAACACATTTTGGATAATATCCTCGCAGGTCATAACATCGCCAAGCATTTTACGTGCATAATTATAAAGCCTGGTTTTATGCCGGTTGTAAATCAGCGTAAACTCAACGATATTTTCTGTCGATTCACTCAAAATTCTTTTTTCTTTTATATAAAGATGCTTTAAATGACGAAATGTTGCCTACCTTGTAAATTATTAATAAATAGTTCTTCCGTAAGACTCAAATCTTGCCCCAAATTAATGAAATTTTGGGGGTAAATTGATGGTAGTTTTCTGACAGATTCCATACTGTCTGATTCCGATTTTGATTCTAAATCCATTGTTTCATGATAAATTTATCATATTGGCGACCCATACCAAAAGAAAAACTTTGAAGGATATTTTTCAGCAATTGGAATGCCGGGCAAGTCCGTTCAGAAGGAACAATTTTGCCATCCGAGGACAGATTTCATTAGTTAAAATAGTGTCTCATACTCACACAAAAACGTGCAGGAATGAAATAGAAGCCGTATAGGAGACTTTGGAGATTTGAGGGGTAAAATTGATGGGTACAAAGGCACTAATGTCCTATAGACCTTTTAAACCGGATTAGACGGCTTATTATTAAACAATTTCAAACAACTAAAGTGCTTTCAATTTATGCAATTAGTAAATTAAACCTAATTAATTCCTGCTGGTATCAGTATGAGTAATAGAAATCAACCTGACCTACATGATGCAATAAAATTGATTCTTGAGGGATGTCCATCAAAAACTGCAACAATTGAAATGATTTATCAGATGAATATTGATCAAGATTTGTATAGAAGACCTAAAGATGATAAATATCCTCCAAAACATCAGATAAGGGCAAGGGCAGTAAATTATTCTCATATGTTTGAATTCGTTGAGACAGATAAAATAAGTCTCCTTTGAATTAATAATTGAGTTAGAAATAAAGTTCAACTAGTTAAAAATTGAGTTAGACATTTTTATCACATTGACATTGTTTCTTGATTGATAAAGTTAAATAGTTAAAGAATTTTTGTTGATTGTATTATCAAATACAAACACTCATTGCTTAAATGCTGGAGAATATTGTGGATAATTTTATTTGTTCAAGTTGTAATGGCGAAAAGGTCGGCGAAAAGGTTGAATGGTATGAAATATTCAATCGGATGGATAGAGGCGTTAAATTAAAAGAAGGTTTTATTTATATATGCAAAAACTGTGGGGCGCATATTTGTAAAGATTGTAAAGAACATAAAATTAAAGTCAATATATGGTCGGGATGGGAAAAGGCAAAATGCCCATGCTGCAGTGATACGTTTGCGCCGGATGTTCAATCAGAAATAAATAGGGGTATTAAGATCCGCGAAAATCAAACTCTGCCTAAAAATGAAAACAAGGAAGTCATTAATAATATAATAGGAGATAGTCATAAAGTTGAAATGTCTCCAAATCAAGCCACCAAGAATTCAAATAATGAACAAATTATTATTCCTGATTCAGTAAGTGTTCTTAAATTTTTCGCTTGGCTTGATCTGATAGTTAGTATCATATTAGCAATCTATCTATGGAATGAACATTATAATGTTATGATGGGAATAGGAGTAATACTACAAGGAATATTTGTTTGTGCTTTATTTTTAGTGGTTGCTCTAATAGCCGAAAATTTAATTGTAATTAATCATAACACAACTAAAATTAAAAACAAATTGAAATAACAACGTCTTGAGATATTATTTTCAATTTATTTTACAGAATTATCGTTGTTGAACAATCTTATCATAAAACAATTACATATTATATGAATGTACATTTAATCATAAATGGGAATCAATAAAATGAAAGCACTAGTACTAGGTATTTTTTTAGTTTTAGTAAGCAATAGATACGTTATGATAAATGAAGATATGTCCGACTTGTTTTTAGTACTTTCTTTTATAAGTATCGTTTGGGGATTACTTCCAAAGAATTTCTTAAATGATTTCTTCATGAAATCGAGACGGTTTTAAATATATATTTTATTAAATCAATTTATTTTGCAACAAAAACAAACAACAAAATAAAGTCTAACTTATTAACTCCATCACATTGGTATAATTATTCAAAAGGAAAATAAATCTAACTAATTGTTTAACTAGTTAGACTTATAATTTAACTAATTATTTTAGACTCAGGTCATTGGAGGATTTGTGCTAGAAAAGAAACTAAAATTAATTAATGAGAATGAATCTCCACTTTTTAGGGTTATGGCAATTTACAATGCTGATTCTTTAAACCCGG
>PGYS01000073.1 GCA_002839795.1 Ignavibacteriae bacterium HGW-Ignavibacteriae-3
CTGGAAAAAACTGATCGATAATTATTTTTCAATCAATAAAAATATAATGCTTGCAATCCATATTATTGACAGCAGACATGATCCGATGCAGCCGGACTTAGAACTTTATGATTTCCTTCATGCACGGGAAGTACCATATTTTCTGCTTATGAACAAATCTGACAAATTGAAGCAATCCGAACTTGCCACCGCTAAAAGGAATGTAAGCCGGTTTTTCCCTGATCTGATTCCGTCGGAGAATATCCTTCTTTACTCAACGATAAAAGGGACGGGTAAAAGAGAAATCGTAAAACTCCTTTCTTCGCTGTTCCTTATATGAAAATCTCTTAAATCTTTCTTATTATTGAATTGGAAGTTGGCGTTTTTATTGCTTCCGGTGGTGATCTTTCCAAAAAATTAAAGTAGGAAGATGGGAATTAAAGAAAAAATAAAAAAACGTGTATTTATCTTCCTGTTTATTCCCATTCTAATTGCCGTTCCTTTTTTTACTGATGATTTTATACTAAAAGTAATTTCCGGTGTGGTTCTTTTAATTTATGCCGGATTTATAATCTTTTTGCGTGATTCACTGCAAAGCGGCATTGTAGAAGAAACATACCAGCCGGATCTTTTTGAGGATGGAGATTTTTCCAAAAATGGTGCCCATGAAACAGACCCCGGTGAAGGCTTCGATATTATTTCGGCTACTAAAAATATTGAAATTATTACGTCTGAAAATTTCGGTACGTCAGTAAACAGAGGCAAGCAGGATTTCTTCAAACCCGCTGATTTTAAAACGAATTACCAGAAAATCGCAAGTGAAGAATTGCCTGAGGATGTTAATCATGATGAACAGTTCGGTTTTGTACTGGAAAAAATGCTCAATGTTGTTAAAGATGCCTATATGGCTCATACTGCCGCATTTTTCTGGTATAATAAAAACCGAAAACGCCTGACGCTTGAAAGATTCGTTACAAGTTCGACCCAGATCAAACAGCAGAAATTTGATCTTGAAGATGATATTCTAGGAAAGATTGTTCAGAAGGAAGAACCGGAACTGCTTACCGAAATTGCCGCGAATGCAGAAATTGATGTTATCCGTTATTACGCCTCTCCGCAGGGAATTAAAAGTTTTATTGGGGTTCCTCTCTTCTATGGAAAACATCTTACAGGAATCTTAGTACTCGATTCGAAGGTGAATGATGCGTTCGGAATTGAACAGGTTTATTCACTCGGGAGGATCGTAAGAGTAATTTCAATTATTATTTCACTCTTCGAAGAAAAATTTACCGAGTCGCAGGCTGATCAGCGTCTTAAAACTCTTCTCCATATTCTGAGTTCGGATAAAAAATTCGAATCGGAGACCGATGTTCATCAGGCCATAGAGACATCCATGCAGGGTCTGCTCGATTGGGATTCATTTACTCTTGTATCTTTCAACCCGTCAGAGCAAAAATTCAAAACTTCAAAAATAATAAACAAAACTTCTCTGAAATATGTCGGAGAAAATCTTGAAATTGATCTGAACGGCACTTTGGTTGGAAAATCAATACTGAGCGCCACACCCGTAAAAATTGACGACACTTCCGCTTCCGAAATTCCCCGCTTCGCAAAGACTGAGGATGTAAGCTTTGACGGGTCGTTTCTTGCGATTCCTCTTGTTTATGATGATAATAATTACGGAGTTCTCTGTTTCGAAAGTTTAAAGAAGAATGTCTATTCGAACAATGAAGTTTCATACATAAAAAATGCAACTAAAATATTTGCTTTTATTCTGCATTCATATTCCAGCATAAATATTCTCAGGGGATTGCTCTCGGTTGATATCGAGACAAAAGCACTCAATTATGATTCCTTTATTGAAAGATTTACCATTGACCTCGTGAGAAGCAAGGAACTTGAAATACAGGGTGCGGTAGCCATGATCAGGATTGACGATTTCCTCGAGCAGGAATCTCTGTTTGAGGGTAATCCGTTTCCCAAAGTACTAAGGGTGGTGGGTCAAATCATTAAAGACGAAATGACACCATTGAATTTATTGGGGAGGATCAGCGAGAAAGTATTTGCTGTATATTTTTTCAATATGTCTCCAAAGGATGTATTCCTCTGGGCTGAGAAATTAAGAATTAAAATCGCACGGAAGGCCATTGCCGTAGCGTCCAAGCAGACAACATTCACGGTATCCATCGGAGTAGCGGCAACCACAAATAAAACCGATGTTCAGGAAATTTTAACTAATGCAGAGTTGGCGTTAAAAAAGGCAGTAGAAAAAGGCGGTAATTCGGTTAAGAGTATCAGCTAATTTCAGGAAAATGATTTGAACAATTTTCATATAATAGTGCTTGATGGCGTCGGCGTCGGTGAAATGCCCGATGCAAAAAATTATTCAGATGAAGGAAGTAATACGCTTGGCAACATGGCCGAACGGCTTGGCGGGTTGAATCTTCCAAATCTTGAAAAATTGGGCGTTGGAAATATAATTCCCATAAAAGGAATAATAGCTCAGGAGAAACCGCTGGCTTCCTACGGCAAGCTGGCGGAAATGTCTCCCGGCAAAGATTCAACAACAGGCCACTGGGAGCTCGGCGGATTAAAAGTGGAAATTGAATTTCCTTTTTATCCTAACGGTTTTCCTGAAGAATTGATAAATAAATTTTTAGCCGCAACCGGAGAAAAGGGAGTGCTGGGCAATTATGCATCTTCGGGAACGGAAATAATTAAGGAGCTTGGCGCCGAACACGTAAGAACCGGTTTTCCCATTGTCTATACTTCCGCGGATTCTGTTTTCCAGATTGCCGCCCATGAAGAAGTCATTCCTATTCCCAGATTGTACGAGATATGTTCAATCACTCGCGAAAAAGTTTTGGTCGGCAAGGATGCCTGCGGCAGGGTAATCGCCCGTCCCTTTATTGGAACCGAGGGAAATTATAAAAGAACAACTAACAGAAAAGATTATTCGTTGGATCCACCTGACCCTACCATTCTTGACTACTGTTTGAATAACGGGATCGAAACATATGCAATTGGTAAAGTGAATGATCTGTTTAATTACAAGGGAATTAAACATCAGCTGAAGACAAAATCCAATGATGAAGGAATCGATAAGATAATTGAGACAGCAAAAAGTGTCAACGGCTCTTTTATATTTACAAATCTGGTGGATTTTGATGTTTATTACGGCCACCGCAATGATCCTGAGGGATTTCATTCGGCTCTTCAGGAATTTGATAAGCGGCTTCCGCATATTTTAGGTGCGCTGGATGAAAGCGATAGGCTGGTAATAACTGCCGACCATGGAAATGATGCTACAGATATAAGCACTGATCATACACGCGAGTATATTCCTCTGCTATATTACAGGAAGAATGTTCCCGGAAAAAATCTTGGCATTCGTAAAACTTTTGCGGATATAGCTCAGACTGCTGCACATTATTTTCAGATTAACAATGACCTGAAGGGAACAAGTTTTTTAAATGAATGAAAAAAGTAATCAGAATCGAAACAGCGGTCACAAGAATTCTTTGGCCGAAAATGATATTTCATTATTTGAACAAATAAAAATGATCCAATCTTTGCCTGATGGCGTGATTGGTGATTTTTTGGATTGTAAAGGAAAATTGTTCTTAACAGAGTATAGAGAAAGATATTTTAATCATGCCGGGCAAAATTGAATATTTAGTTGATACTGATATTTTAGTAGATCACTTAACTCTGAAGAGAACTGAAGAATTATCGGATCTTGAATTTGCTATGAAAAGCGGAATGTGTTTTACCTCGGCGATTAATGCATCGGAACTGTATTTTGCAGTCGGTAATCCGGAAGAGAATATGGCGGTTGATTCACTGACCCGGGCTCTTAAAATATTGGGAATTCATCCCCGTTACAGTTTGACCATTACAGATTTTTTTAATAAAGTTGCGACCGCGCGCGACGCTCTTTTCTGCTCAGTCGCGAAAAACAATAAGCTTCCTATTTACACCCGGGAAGTTGAAAGATATGCTGAAAGTGGAATAAAAATAATATCTCCAAAAGAATTGAGAGGATGAATTGGTACTCGGAAAAGTGATTGGAACTGTTTGGTCTACGCGTAAAGATGAAAACCTTGTCGGCGCTAAATTCTTAATTGTACGCCACCTGGATCTTGAGTACAAACCGAAGGAAGCCACGGTAATAGCAGTAGATTCTGTGGGCGCGGGAGTGGGAGAAGTAGTTCTGGTTGCGCAGGGAAGTTCGGCGCGCCAGACAACATTCACTAAAAATAAACCTGTGGACGCCGTGATTATGGCAATTGTTGATAAACTTGATATTTCAGTTAAATAGAATAAAAAAAATCGGTTGAACGTTATGTACTTGGGAAAAGTAATCGGAAATATCTGGGCTACAAGAAAATATGACGCGGTGACGGGCTACAAGATGCTCTTTGTTCAGCCGATCAATGCCGAAGAAAAAAATCTTGGCGAACCTATCGTGGCATTGGATACTGTCGGCGCCGGATCAGGAGAAATAATATTTTATGTAACCGCCAGCGAGGCCGTTATACCCCTTGATGTTGATATGGCCCCTGTGGATGCTACAATTGTTGGTATTGTCGATTCGATAAATATCCAAGCCACTTAGGAGCTGTAGTCTTGAAAATCACTAAACAGTTTACGAACCGCGAAAGTCAGTCTTTAGATAAATACCTTCAGGAAATCGGGAAGGTCGATCTTCTTACACCGGATGAAGAAATCGAACTGGCAATAAGAATAAGAAAAAATGATCAGAATGCGCTCGAAAAACTGGTTAAGGCCAATTTAAGATTCGTTGTTTCGGTCGCAAAACAGTATCAAAATCAGGGTCTCTCACTCGGCGATCTCATCAATGAGGGAAACCTGGGTTTAATTAAAGCCGCGAGAAGATTCGATGAAACACGCGGATTTAAATTTATCTCTTACGCCGTATGGTGGATCCGCCAGTCAATACTTCAGGCGCTCGCCGAGCAGTCGAGAATCGTCCGCCTTCCTTTGAACAGAGTAGGCGCGCTTAATAAAATCGGAAAAGCATACAGCAATCTTGAGCAGGAATATGAACGGGAACCGAGTCCGCATGAACTCGCTCAGGAACTTGACATGGACATCAATGAAGTTTCGGATACATTGAAAATATCAGGACGTGCCGTTTCGATGGATGCACCTTTTGCGCAGGGAGAGGAAAACCGCCTGCTCGATCTTCTCGAAAATGATGAACAGCCTTCCCCGGATCATACTCTAATGTCTGAATCTTTGAGGAGAGAAATAGAAAGGGCACTTTCTACATTATCAGAAAGAGAAGCAGAGGTAGTAAAACTATATTTCGGATTGAATAAAGAACATTCTCTCACTCTTGAAGAGATCGGCGAAAAATTTAATCTGACACGGGAACGTGTGCGTCAAATAAAGGAAAAAGCGATAAGAAGATTACGGCACGCTTCACGAAGTAAAAATTTAAGATCATATTTAGGCTGACCGGCCAATATGATGAGGCTGATTAAGTTGACAAGAAATTTTCTGTTGGGATTCCTGGTCCTGACTATTGCTGTTGGATGTACTGCCTCTTCTAATTCCCAGCGCTACAAAAAAGAGAAAGACGGCAAAGCAGCGGCCAGTCCTAAAATCCCACTTATCGAGCCCGCAAAAAAAAATGATTCTAAAACCGATAAAATTGTTTTAACGGATCCGGCTAATTTAACGGACGCCGAGGATGAATTTGATGAACCGCCTCCGATAGAATCATCGATTGATAAAACCAATCTCATCTCAAAGATTGATAAAATGAGCGACTTTAATATTGCCCTTACTCCAAGGGAAAAAATATTATTGCAGGTCATCAAGTTTCTGGATACACCCTATAAGTATGGAGGCAACGGCGCAGATGGTATCGATTGTTCGGCTTTTACTTTGCAGGTTTATCAGAATTCAATATCGGTGGATTTACCCCGCTCGGCTAGGGAGCAATACTCGACGGGAGAAAAAATTGGTAAGGACGAGCTGCAGTTCGGCGATCTGGTATTTTTCAATACAACCAGAAGATCGAACCCGGGACATGTTGGAATTTATCTCGGTGAGAATAAATTTGTGCACGCGAGCAGGACACTTGGCGTAACTGTCTCTTCTCTTGACGAGGGCTATTATAAGAAGCGTTATGTAGGCGCAAGAAGAGTAGACCAGACGGATGAATTTCGGTAATCTCCGGTTCTAACCCTTTACACCCAATCTCAAATTGAAATTAAGATCAGTTTGCCTTAATTTTAACCGCAAATAAAAACATCTCGGAGTTAATAATGGATTTTAGAATTGAAACTGATACAATGGGTGAAATGAAAGTCCCCGTTGACAGGTATTACGGCGCTCAAACTGCAAGATCATTGATGAATTTCAAGATAGGCGGCGAAAGGTTTCCGGCGGAATTAATCCGTGCTCTCGGAATTGTGAAAAAAGCAGCAGCGCTTACTAATCACGAGCTTGGCAGTTTGCCAAAAGAAAAACTGGATCTTATAGTTAAAGCTGCTGATGAAGTTATTGAAGGAAAGCTAAATGATCATTTCCCTCTTGTTGTCTGGCAAACCGGCAGCGGAACCCAGACCAATATGAATACGAATGAGGTTATATCCAACCGTGCAATTGAAATGGCCGGCGGTGTTATGGGGAGTAAAAAACCCATTCACCCTAATGATGATGTTAATAAAGCCCAATCTACCAATGACGCTTTCCCGACTTCAATTCACGTGGCAGCGGTGGAAGAGATTCACCGCCGTCTGATTCCAATGGTCACAAAATTAAGAGATTCCCTCGAAGCTAAATCTCAAGAGTTCAAAGATATTATTAAGATCGGAAGGACTCACCTGATGGATGCTACTCCTCTAACTCTGGGTGATGAATTCTCGGGCTATGCGATGCAGCTTACATATGGTTTGGCAAGGATTTCAGATTCGCTAAAAAGATTATATGAAATACCGCTGGGCGGAACAGCAGTCGGAACGGGACTTAACGCCCATCCTGAATACGCGGTTAAAGTTGCTGAAACAATTTCCAAATTGACCGGAAAACCTTTCAGAACTGCTCCTAACAAATATGAAGCAATGGCGGCAAAAGATGCGTTGGTAGAAATGAGCGGAGTATTAAAAACTCTCGCTGCATCGCTGCTCAAGATCTCAAATGATGTACGCTGGCTCGGTTCGGGACCACGCTGCGGAATCGGCGAAATCTCACTCCCCGAAAACGAACCGGGAAGTTCAATAATGCCGGGTAAAGTTAATCCTACACAATCGGAAGCAATGACAATGGTCTGTTCTCAGGTATTCGGGAATGATGTTACGATAAATATTGCCGGTTCGAGCGGAAATTTTGAATTGAATGTGTTTATGCCGGTAATCGCTTTTAATATTCTTCAGTCAATTAAATTATTAGCCGATTCATGCGAAAGCTTCAGCGAACATTGCGTGGAAGGAATTACCGCCAATGAAAACAATATTAAAAAGCATCTGGAAAATTCACTGATGCTTGTAACTTCTCTTAATCCGGTTATTGGTTATGATAATGCCGCGAAGGTTGCGAAGAAGGCTCACAAGGAAAATAAAACTCTTAAAGAAGCGGCTATGGAACTGGGACTTCTTACTTCGGAAAAATTTGATGAGGTCGTTCGGCCGGAAAAGATGATCGGTTTAAGAAAGTAATTATTCACAGGCGGCAGTGAAAGCCGCCTTTTTTATTTTAAAGATGAGCCTGATGAAAGAAATATTAAAAATATTTTTAATCGTCGTTTTCCTTCTCTGTTTGATCCGGTGCTCGGTCACAGATTCCGAATCTGACTATACTTCAGGTACTGTAAAATTCCAGTCGATTGAGGGAGGATTTTACGGGATTGTTACTGATGACAATAAATACCTTGATCCGTTAAATCTGTCAAAAGAATTTCAGATAAATGGAATGCGGATTCTCTTTAAGTATATTGAGAAAAAAGAGATGGCAAGTTTCCACATGTGGGGTACGATTGTTCAGATTACTGATATTAAAGAACTAAGATGAGGAGAAGTAAATATGCCCGATCCAAAAATCGCTCAGAAATCACCATTTGTTATAACGATGCAGCCGGGAAAATATTATTGGTGCGCCTGCGGTAAATCCGCAAATCAGCCGTTTTGCGATGGTTCCCATAAAGGGAGTGAATTCTCACCTAAAATGGAAGAGATTACAGAAGAGAAAAAAATTGCCTGGTGCGGATGCAAACATTCATCCACAAAACCTTTCTGCGACGGAACTCATAGGAATCTTTAATAGATAATTAGCGATAATTATAATTAATATGCCCCGACCTTAAGATCGGGGCCAATATATTTATTGAAAATATATAATTGAGATAAAAATGAAAATTGCGCTAATTCAGCAGAAAGCATCTGCCGATAAAGATCAAAATATAAAGAGTGGAATTGATGCTGTTAGAAAAGCCGCATCATCAGGAGCAAAAATAATTTCATTTGCCGAACTTGCGTTCATTCCATTCTTCCCGCAGAAACCATCTAAATCAAAACCGATGGATAAAGCGGAGACAATTCCCGGTGCAACGACTGACCTTTTTGCAAAACTCGCAAAGGATTTGAATGTTGTGATTATTCTGAATCTTTATGAAAAAGATGGAGACGATACTTTCGATTCTTCTCCTGTTATAGACGCGGACGGAAAAATACTCGGTACGACCCGAATGGTTCACATTACGGACTACCCGTGCTTTCATGAACAGGATGTTTACACTCCCGGCAACAACGGCGCTCGGGTTTATGAGACAAAGTACGGGAAGATTGGTGTCGCAATCTGCTATGACCGTCACTATCCCGAATATATGCGCGCACTGGCATTAGGAGGTGCTGAGATTGTCTTTATACCGCAGGCGGGAGCAATCGGGGAATGGCCGGAAGGATTGTACGAAGCCGAAATGAGAGTCTCAGCGTTTCAGAATGGATTTTTTACCGCCTTGTGCAACAGGGTTGGTGAAGAGGAATGCCTGACGTTTTCCGGCGAGTCTTTTGTCTGCGACCCGGAAGGAAATGTTATCGCAAGAGCAGGATTGAGAACTGACGAGATATTGTTTTGTGATCTTGATACTGAAAAGTGTAAGTTGTCCCACGCTAAAAGATTGTTCTTCAGGGACCGGAGACCGGAATTATATCTTGATTGGTTCAAATCAATAGATAGTAAATAATTTTTTATTAAAATAAATGCGGAAATTATGAATCTAGACGGAATAATTTCTTTATTAATTGCGTGCATTGAGCTGGTTTATATTATAAATCTGCTAGTATTCTCCGAACGGAACGCGGTTAATAAACTTGTTATCGGAATTCTGGTGCTTCTTTTCGGTTACCAGTTCATCGAATTTCTGATCTGTTTTGCAGGAATGCAGAGACAAATTATCATCTATCTGGCTTTTCTTGATATTACACTTTTACCGCCTCTATGCTTATATGCAGTGCTAAGATTTTCAGCAAGAGAAAATCATCTAAGCAAACTTGTATTTATACCCGCACTGTTTTTCATTGTTTACTATCCCTTTGTACTGGATCAATTCGCCGTAACAAAGTGTACAGTTCTTTATGCTTCCTATCATTATCCTCTCGGCGAATTATACGGTATTTTCTATTATCTGCCGATCATCTTTTCAATAATCATTCTTAACAAAAAATGGGGCGCGGAAACAGATCCGCTTAATAAATCACTTACAAGAACATTTCTATTCGGATTTCTTTTTACATTTATTCCATCAATGATTCTTGCAATTGCAATTCCTACATTCTTGACCGCAGTTGAGAGTCTTCTCTGCAAGCTTGCATTCATATTTGCCTCGTTCCTATTTTACTTTGCGCTAAAGAATAGACAGACCTCAGAAAGGAAATAATTTATTGGAAACTATCTTAAATATATATCTGATAATCGAGAATAATATAGTTACAGCTTATAAATGCAAAGCCTATGAAAGGGAGGGAAGTGACGAAGATAAGATCAGGTTTTTAAAAGAACGCGCAAGGGTGGACTTTTCTACTTCATATCATTTCGACGCGCCTCAGAATAAACGAGGCGAGTATATGCCATACAAGAAATTTTCTAAAATCGAGGCGCAGGGACTCCAATATAAATTGTTCGAGGAGATATTCGAGAAATTTAAAGTGCCGGAAAAACCTCTTGTATGCGTCACTCCCGTAGTTGACGGGGAAGTCTGGGCTAAATAAATATTAATCGGCAACAGATGAATGTCATTTCGATGTGGTCCCGTCAGACTGAGCGAGCCATTATTAGAAGGGCGAGTGGAAGTTAGGGACGACTGAGAAATCCTTTGGGGTTTATAAGACTTCTCACCCGCAAATGCGGGTTCGAAGTGACAAGTAAATTTAAGTTCTCTTGATGCGAGGACTTAAAACAATCGGCATCGAACAAAGTTTGTAACAATTCCCCCCTCTCCGGGTCTAATTATAAAGCTCATTTATTTTAGTTGGGGCCATGATTAATAAAGACAAGACGGTTTCGGAATTATTTAAATCCTACTCCAATGATGTTCTCAATTATTCAATGAGCATATTGAAAGATTACGACGAAGCACAAGACGCAGTGCAGGAGGTGTTCGTCCGTTATAT
Source organism: Ignavibacteriae bacterium HGW-Ignavibacteriae-3 (assembly GCA_002839795.1). Lineage (GTDB taxonomy): Bacteria > Bacteroidota > Ignavibacteria > Ignavibacteriales > Melioribacteraceae > Fen-1258. The sequence goes on from PGYS01000073.1 coordinate 10,620, forward strand.
TAAGAACGAAGACACTTTCCGGGGGGACTGCACTCACAAGACATGGCTCCTTACCATCACACGTAATTACTGCTTCAAAAAACTGAACGGCCGGGCTAAGCTTACCGAAACTATTGACGAAAATTTTATAGAAACCCACGGACCCAATATCGAAACAAAAATATCACTGAATGACGCGCTCGAAAAATTAACAACTGAGGAATTTGAAATTATATATTTAAGAGAATATGCTTGTCATTCGTATCAGGAGATGGCTGAGATACTTGGGATTTCAATTGATAATGTTAAAGTAAAACTGTTCCGTGTTAGAGGACGTTTGAGAAAATATCTGAAATGAGGTGAAAAATGAAACATTTTGATGATGAAATAAATCTATTCATTGACCGAGAAATTGAAGAGGAGAGAAGAAAAGAACTGTTTGCTCATCTCGCCGGATGCGATGAATGCCGGAATACACTATCGGAATTGCTTCTGATTAAGGAAAGATCAAGAAACTACTTAACGGAAAATCTGAACTTTATTAAAAACAAGCCGGATAAATCTAATATGATTTACAAAATCGGATTCTTTACTTCGGCTGTGGCGGCGGTAATACTTTTACTTATGCTGACTACATCAAAACCTGAAAAAATTTATATAACCAAGAACGAAGTCAGGGTCGACACTGTCTTTGTTCAGAAAGAAGTTCCATCTGTTCAAAACCAAATAGCGAACGCCAACTCTTTAACTCCCGGGAAGAAAGAGTTGATTCAAAAAACAAAACGGCAGCCTTATCTTGAATATCTAATGACTCTTAGAACTGAAAAGGTAACGCAAGCCGATTTAGTAAGAATTAACTAAGGGAGTTAGTTATGAAAAAGATATTATTAATTTTACTCTTAACTGGCATCATACTCTATCCGCAGGAAAATAAAAATATACCATCAATACAATTGCGAATGGAATTAAAACTTGGAGATTATTTGGGCGGAATTGAGGTTTATCAATCCGATGAATGGGGATTTATTCGAGGTTCATTTGATATAGGAATTAATGAAACAATAAACCATTCTAAAGATAGATTCGACGACCTATATTTCTACAGACTATCACAAAGCTATTATTACAAACTTGCTAATCCAGATAAGGAAATCAGTAAAGAATTGGCAAAGGAGCTTGAAAAAAAATCAGCGATAAAAGGTGTTTCGACTGGGTTTAAGGCAAGAAAAGTGCTTTTCAGTTTTTATCCGATGACAGAGCAGAGATCTGAAGACTCGATTAGTTTTTACTGCAAATATATTGAGTTCAAAAAACTAGGAGACTCCGCTGATTACAATTATCATTATAACATCTCATATCATGAAACCTTTTGTACGCTCCCAATTGCTCAAGACTGTGAAGTAAAAATATTTAATGGTGTCTATCCTAACCTGCAAGTAATCATTTCAGCTAAATATATGGACTGGCTTGACAAGAAAGCCCGTGCTGAAAAAGAGGGAAAAATAATTCAAAATCTTGAATACTATGAAAATTCAATTAAAGCTATCGAAGAATCGATCCGGGATTCTAAACTTGGAAAAACCAAATTCAATATTGGATTTGAATATGTGAGAACCGATAAACAGGAAAAAGATATCTTAACTCAAAAAATATTCGGTCCGTTAGTGAATTCCAATTTAGCTATAACTTCAAAGGAGTTTTTTGATTTTCCAATTAATATTTATAAGGGACATATTGAGCTTCCGTTGTTATTATACAGCAAAGAAGCAAAAGAACTATTACAATATGTTGAAAAATGGAGGATCAAAAATTTTGAATATGATATTGTGGTTGTTCCAATGGATAAAAATGGCAACAATTATTCGTTTCATGTCTTCTTTCCACAGTCAAGGTATATCCCAGGCGATCGTTGTTTTATGAAAGCTATTAATATAGGTTTAGGTGAAAAAGTTAAGATCAAGTTAGAAGAAGATAATTTTGCTTTACTTGGGAGGAACGCCGATAAAGAATTCGGGATCTTTATCTCTGAATCAAGTAAATTTATAAATGAATACTATATTCTTTCGCTGGAAAGCGACAAATAATTTTCCTGCAAAGCAACGCCGGGATTAAGTATAAACCGATCCCGGCTCTTTATTATCCAACCCTTCATTTGCATATTTTACAATACCGCCTTATCTTGAAATAAAACTTTGAGGGAAAATCCATGGCTATTTATAAGGAATTTAAGACCATTTCGCAGCTTTTTCAGATCATCACAAAAGATTTCGGAAAGGGGAATGACAGACCGGTATTAAAAACTAAAATAGGCGATCAATGGAAAGAAATCGGTTATGAGCAGCTTTACAGAGAAACCGAAAATTTTGCATTTGGTCTTGCCGCTCTTGGCGTTAAACGTAACGACAAAGTCGCCATTATCGCGGAGAACCGTCCCGAATGGGTTTATACCGATATGGCTATTCTCGGTCTCGGCGGCGTTGATGTGCCCCTTTATCCTATATCTACATCGGAGACTATTGAATTTTGTATCAATAATTCGGAAGCTGTGGGAATTGTTGTATCCAATAAATTCCAGCTGAATAAAGTGATGAAAGTAAGAAATGAATGTAAAACTCTCCGGTTCATTGTTGTGATGAATAACGAGGAAAAAGGAAACGATAAAAATGTTTTTAGTATATCTGATGTTCAGGCTAAAGGAATTGAATTTGGAAAGGAACACCCGGATTATTTTAGGGAAAGCTGCAGTCTTACTCAGGAGAACGAACTTTGTACAATAATTTACACTTCCGGCACCACAGGTATTCCTAAAGGCGTAATGCTCACACACAAGAATATCTGTTCAAATATTAAAGCCGCTCATGAAATTTTTGATATCGGCGCCGATGATATCTTCCTTTCATTTCTTCCTCTATGCCATATCTTTGAGAGAATGGCCGGATATTACACGGCCTTCTCATGCGGAGGTATGATAGTTTACGCGGAGAGTATCGAGAAGATCTCGGGTAATATGGAGGAGATTCATCCTACAATAATAACCGCTGTGCCCAGGTTATTCGAGAGAATGTACAGTAAGATTAAACGTAATGTTGAAAGCCAGCCTGAAAAGAAGCAGAAAATATTTAACTGGGCAATAGAGACCGGTAAGGAATTTCAGCTCGCCAAAAAATCCGGTCAGCCAATGCCGATTTTTCTCTCTCTGAAACAGAGGCTTGCCGATAAACTGGTCTTCCATAAATTGAGAGAAAAAACCGGAGGAAAATTACGGTTCTTTATTTCAGGCGGTGCGGCGCTTGCAAGAGAATTGGGATTATTCTTTGAGGCTGCGGGTATTTTGGTAATTGAAGGATACGGATTGACAGAATCCTCTCCCGTTATTGTGGCCAACAGACCAAACGATTATAAATTCGGAACCGTAGGAAAACCAATGCCGGGCGTTGAAATTAAAATTGCCAAAGATGGAGAAATTCTGGCATACGGTCCCAATATTATGCAGGGCTATTATAAAAATAAAAAAGAAACCGATGAGACTATAAAAGACGGCTGGCTATATACCGGCGATATCGGTGTGTTTGATGCTGAAGGATTCCTGATAATTACAGACAGAAAGAAACATTTGTTTAAAACTTCGGGCGGAAAATATATAGCTCCTACTCCGATTGAAAACATGTTCCTTGCAAGCAAGTATATCGATCAGTTTGTTCTTATCGGCGACCGCAGGATGTTTGTAAGCGCTCTCATTGTTCCTGATTATGAGGCACTTAAGGAATATGCCGATGCCAACAGGATTCAATACAAATCAATTGATGAACTTGTGGAGATGAAACAGATTTACGAACTTCTGGATAAGGAACTGGATGTGTTCCAGAAGAAGCTTTCGAATTTTGAACGTGTACGTAAATTCGCGATTCTTGACAAACCATTTACAATCGAAAGCGGTGAGATGACTCCGTCCCTTAAGATAAAACGCAAAGTTGTTGAGGAGCGGTATAAGGATCTTATCGAAGATATGTACAAAGGATTGGAAGCTTAGAGTTCAAGTCCGTTTCGCGCTCTTTATCATGATCTTGCCCATGCTCTTGATCTTTATCAGGATTAAGAGCATGATATGAGCAGGAGCATGATTTGATGAAGAATAGCGCTGTCTGTAGGACAATCCTTTATCTTAATTTTCTTATATTTGGCCTCAATAATATCAATTTGTGAGATTTATTTTGGCAAAAGAGAAAATTCTTGTCACTTCGGCACTTCCGTACGCCAACGGCAATATTCATCTCGGACATCTCAGCGGGGCATACCTTCCCGCTGATATTTATGTTCGTTATAAACGCCTAAAAGGTGACGATATTATCTACATCTGCGGCTCGGATGAACACGGTGTTCCAATTACGATAACAGCCGATAAAGAGAAAGTAACGCCTAAAGAAATAATTGACCGATACCATAAAGCCAATCTTAGAGCCTTCGAAAAATTCGGAATGAGCTTTGATATCTATTCCCGCACAAGCCTTCCGATTCATCATCAAACCGCTCAGGATTTCTTTAAATCCTTTCATGATCAGGGAATTCTGGTTGAGAAAAAATCGATGCAGTTTTATGATGAAAAAGCAAAGATGTTTTTGCCCGACCGTTATGTTGAGGGTACATGCCCGCGCTGCGGCAATGAAGAAGCCCGGAGTGACGAATGTGAAAAATGCGGCTCTCTTTATGATCCGTCAGAACTGAAAAATCCGAAAAGTAAAATCAGCGGAGAGACACCGGTGTTAAAAGAAACATCACACTGGTTTTTCCCTCTTGGCAAGTATCAGGACCGTCTTGTTAAATACGTTGACGAGATGAATGAGAAATTCGGCTGGAAGGATAATGTTCTTCAGTATTGCAAAAGCTGGTTTAATGACGGTCTAAAGGACCGGGCAATCACAAGAGACCTCGACTGGGGTGTGAAAGTCCCGCTGGACGGAGTTCAGAACAAAGTTTTATATGTCTGGTTCGAAGCCGTTTTGGGATATATATCAGCTACAAAAGAATTAGCAAATCAGCGTAGTGAACCTGATATGTGGAAGTCTTACTGGCAGGGCAAGGATACAAAGTATGTCGCTTTCATTGGAAAAGATAATGTCGTATTTCATACAATAATTTTCCCGTCAATTCTGATGGCATGGAATGACGCTAATACGGATCAATATGTTCTGCCGCAGAATGTTCCGGCAAATGAATTTCTGAATTTTGAGGGAAAGAAATTTTCTAAATCGCGGGGATGGGGAATTGACGTCGATGAATTTCTTGAATTATTCCCGGCTGATATGCTCCGTTATACCCTGGCCGCCAACCTCCCGGAGAATAAGGATACCGATTTTTTCTGGAAGGAATTTCAGGGGCGAACCAACGGAGAACTCGCGGATATACTCGGCAATTTTGTTAACAGAACTTTTACTTTCGCGCATAAGCATTTTGAGGGACTGGTTCCGGAACGTGGAAAACTTGAAAAGATCGATTCCGAAATGCTCGAATATCTCATAAATCAGCCGAAGAAAATCTCCGAACTTCTTG
>PGYS01000074.1 GCA_002839795.1 Ignavibacteriae bacterium HGW-Ignavibacteriae-3
AAAAAAACCCGCCGCAATTACAGATGTAATGGCAACAGCCTTTTTTTCCTGGCTCGCAGTTTTTTTTGAATCCATTAAGATCTCCGTACCGGCTCAATAATGCCGACCCAAATTAACGATTTTTGGAGTAAGAGTTTCATCCTCAAATCATGCTTTTTTATTTTGGATTTGAAAAAAATTTTAATGAAATTGCCGAAGTGGAATAAGAGAATACGCGTATGACTGTAGGGCCGGGGAACATTAATCCCTCGTACATAGAATTTGCCAACTCACACTCGTCTATTGAGGGGGTACGCAGAACTGGTGCGTCAAAATCTCAATCTGAAGAAAAATCTTTTTTTAGAAACTCTTCGGAAGATCAGAAGAACAGAACCGTATCAGAAGCGCCGGACAGAGATGCCTCAATTCAAGAAAATAATTTGCGACTTCATCATGGCTCGCCTGCATCCAGATCGCAGAAATCCGCAAAATCATTTAATGAAACAAAAAAGAGCGAATTCCTTTTAGATGATGATTCCTTCGAGGATGTAATCGAATTAATAGAAACCGACGATTATGAGAAAGTCAGAAATTCTTCAGAGGGCGGCTACTATATTATTATAAATGATAAAAATACTTCCCTCCGCAAACCAACATTAAAAAGCGCAAATGATTTGTGGCGAGCGAGAATCAACAAAATGTATCATTCCGGCCTTGGAAAACAGCCGGGAGTTTTAGTAAATCTTCTCGCTTAGTCTTCGTAGTAACCCTTCTTCTTATAAAGCTTAGTGTCCTGAATTCGTTCATCCCCTATATGATTAACTATGTAATGTTTTTCCGGTTTTCCGTTTACTTCCAATACTTCATGACCAACAATACCACGTTGAATAAGTTCCGCTAACATTTTCAAAAAAACTTTTTTTTCTGAATCACTCAAATCAGATATATCAAGTCTATCCGGTCTTCCAAGATTTAAAAATTTGTCCAGCCGGTCATAAACTTTTGCGGTATTTGATATCTCAACCGAATCGGTCGATTTCGCTTCAGAATATATTTTTTTCAGAGTATTAAAATCATGCTCGGGCAGATTTAGCGGCGGTATTGAATTATCAACAGGTTTCATTTTTTCCCATTCTTAAAAATATTATCGAATAGTAAGTGCAAAACTTGAATCTTTTTGGTAGGAATTGAAAAAAAAAACAGGGTCACAGGGATACTGCTCCACCTAAAGAAATCAGTATAAAATCTCCTGTCTTAACTATTTCTTTCCACAACCACAGCCGTTCCGTAACACAATACTTCGGTAACTCCGCTCATAACTTCTGTTGCGTCATATCTGACACCCAGCAAAGCGTTTGCCCCGATGGCCCGGCCATGCTGAACCATTAATTCGAAAGCCTCCGAACGGGTCTTTTCACAGAGTTCTGTGAAAAGTGTAATATTTCCGCCAATAATAGTCTGCAGTCCGGCGCCGATGGAGCCGAAAATTGAACGTGAGCGCACTACAATACCCCTTACAACACCGAGCTGCTTTACTACTTTGCAACCGTCAAGGCTAAATGTAGTTGTGATAAGCGAATGATCCATTTATTTCTCCAAATTTAGATCTGTTTTAACAATTTTTGAATTTTCTGAATTGTGAGCGGAGCCGATCCTTCGTAATGATTGTTAACGTTCAAATAGATATCCACATTGCGTTCCAACAGTTCGGCTATCATCTCTATCACCTTTCCAATTTCTTCATCCTTGGGATCCAATATTTTATTCCATTCGCCGCCGGATCTGTTTTCAATTCCGTGGCGATCAGGACCGTGGAGACGTATGACAACATAATCCTTTATAAAATCCTTGTACTTTTTATAAATATCAAATATAGAAGGCATATAATAGCCCTGCAGGAATACATGTCCCAGCTTATGTTCCCTTATGAATTGAAAGTAGTCCTCATTTAAATAGTTGGGATTTCTTATCTCCAGAGAAAATTTATAACCCGGGGGCAAAAGTTTAACAAACTCCCTCATCAAACCCTGAAACTCAAACTGCGATTTCATTTTATCTTTATTCAGATATTCAAACTGGAACATCAAAGGGCCAAGATTATCTTTCATCGATTTGATAATGCTTATGAACTCGTTCAGAAGATCATATGACAGAAAATGGGGATTTGGAATGAGCGATTCATTTTTATTTGCTCTGTAAAGATGTGTTAAGGAAATGCTGTTGGGCAGTTTGACCGTGAACTTGAAATCATTGGGCACAGAAATTCTGTACGATTTAACAACATCCGGTTTGGGAAGCGTAACCTTGTTTACTCCATGAAGAGACCAGAACCACTGATCAATTTCCACCGTATTGAAATGCTTTGAGTATTCCTTAAGATAATTGATCTCCGGGTCATCGGAATAAATAATTCCGCGCCATGAATCATATTTCCAGCTGCAGGTGCCTATTCTTAATTGCGACATAATTCTTAACTTTTATTGCAATGGTTATTAAGGTAAAAATAAAATATTACAATTTCCTTCCGTCAATTGAAAAGCGGCTTTTTAATTCAGATACCTGGTTGAATGCAGCCATTTTTTAAGGACATTTTTTTGAGTTACTTCCAATGTAGCACCGGCGTGGAGATAAGTATAAGCTTTAAGGGGCATTCCATCGTTCACCAGCTGCTCCCATATTTCTTTTTTAAGATCTTCTTTTTTACCGCTGTCCAATGATTCCCATTGGGAAAAATTGAGATGCTTTCGCCCCTCGTCAACATGACCTATAATTATCCATGAGACCGGAGCTACCTTGCTGTACCACGGCCATTTAGTCTCAAAAGAATGACAATCATAGCAGGCGTTCTTAAATATATTTTTAATCTCATTGGGAGCTTTTAAGTCATATTTAACGGGTGGATTTGTCCGCTCAACCTCAATGTATTGTATCCCAATAATTGTTAAGGTGAATAAAACAAAGAAGAATCTGAACATAAATTTTTTCATTCTGTTCCCTTCAATTTATACTTTAAATTAACAGCGCCGGCCGAGTTAACAAAAACCGGATTATTTAATGACTTCAGTTACTTCTTTACAAAATTTTATTAAAAAATTCATCGCCGCTTCCGGTGAATAGAACTTATTATTCACCTCCAGTTTTAATGTCTCTTTCACCTGGACAAATTTAATCTCTTTTGCATAATTAGCGTTGATGTAGGTCAAGAGCGGAACAAATTTATTTTGATAGAAGTTTTCTCTGTCCCCTTTAGGGAGTATTATTATAATTCTATTAAGCTGGATAATAATTCTTTCAAAAAGAGCATATGAAGAATGTAATCTCAGAACGGCGGCCAGAATAAGCCGTTCTATTGCCGGAGGGATTTTCCCGAACCTGTCTTTCATCTCTTCTGTTATCTCCGCGAGTTCCTCAATTCTAATCATTGAAAACAGCGCAGTATAAAAACTTAATCTGTCCGCCTGATCCGGCATATAATTTTTCGGAATACCGATTTCAAAAAACGCATCTATAGTTGGTTCTGACCTTTCCTGCTGTTTGGGTAAATCTTTAAATACTTCTTTGAACTCATCCTGTTTCAATTCCTCTACAGCTTCATCAAGAAGTTTAAGATACATATCGAACCCTATAGAATCTATGAATCCGCTTTGTTCCGTACCCAGCAGATTACCGGCGCCGCGGATTTCCAAATCGCGCATCGATAAATTGAATCCCTCTCCGATATCAGTATATTCTTCAATCGCCTGCAAACGCTTAACTGCTTTTTTTGTAATTGCGTTTAACGACGGGACAAGAAAATAGGCGTACGCCTGACGATCACTTCTTCCCACTCTTCCACGCAGCTGATGCAGTTCTGCAAGTCCGAAACGGTCTGCGCGGTTTACAATAATCGTATTCACATTTGGTATATCAAGCCCCGATTCAATGATTTTTGTTGAAATAAGCATATGATAATTTTTATTGAGAAAGTTGTGAATTACTTTCTCGAGTTCAGACGGTCTCATTTGTCCGTGTGCAATTCCGATTTTTATTTCCGGAACATATTTTTGAACATATGCCGCGATTTTTTCGATCGACTGAACACGGTCATGAACAAAATATATCTGTCCATTGCGCTTTATTTCATTCAGCACCCATTCCCGCACTTTGTGTATATCAAATATTTCAACCTTGGTATAAATTGACTGCCGGTTGGGAGGAGGAGTTGCTATAATTGAAAGATCGCGTGCGCCGAGAAGAGAAAGATTCAATGTACGGGGAATAGGAGTAGCAGTAAGTGTAAGTGTATCAACGTTCGCTTTAATCGCTCTCAGTTTTTCTTTTGCCATCACTCCGAACCGGTGCTCTTCATCAATAACCAGCAGACCCAGATCCTTGAACTGAATATCTTTAGAGAGCAGACGATGAGTTCCAATGACAAGGTCAACTTCTCCTTTTTCTAATTTTTGAGTGATCGCAGTCTGCTCAGCCTTATTCTGAAATCGTGAAAGCGCTTCCACTCTTACGGGAAATTGAGTAAGACGGTCCTTGAATGTATTGTAATGCTGTTCCGCCAGAATTGTCGTGGGGACAAGAAGCACAACCTGTTTCCCGTCATTGATTGCTTTGAATGAAGCCCTGACAGCTATTTCTGTTTTCCCGAATCCGACATCACCGCAAACAAGCCGGTCCATCGGATTTTCACTTTCCATATCGCGCTTTACTTCCTCGGTTACTTTTGTCTGGTCCGGAGTGTCTTCATAAAAAAATGATGCTTCAAGTTCTTTCTGCCAGATTGAATCCGTGCTGAAAGAAAAACCCTGTGCGGATTTTCTTTTTGCGTAGAGTGTAATTAATTCCCTTGCGGCTTCTTTTATTTTTGCTTTTACTTTTTTCTTTGTGGATTTCCATTCTCCGCCGCCCAGAACCGTAAGCTTCGGGGGAATATTATCCTGTGAAGAGAATTTTTTAACGAGAGAGAGATAGTTTAGGTTGACATAAACTATTCCTCCTTCCGCATATAAAATTTTTATCGATTCCTGTTCAACATCCCCGATTTTAATTGTTTCGAGACCGACATATTGCCCGATGCCAAAATTTACATGAACGACGTAATCGTTTTTCTTGATCGAGGCAAAATCTTTAACTCGCGATTTTTTGTATTTGGCTTTGGATGAAAGCTTTGTACGGTAAGGTTTATTGAAAATCTGGTAATCCGTCAATAAAATCAGACTGCTGTTCTTCGCAATAAATCCGTTCTTAATTGCAAGAACCGCAATATTAATTTTCCCCGATTCGAGCAACTCCGCGAGCCCTGAACCATTGTTTTGACCCGCCGGTTTGTATTCCGCAAGCAGTTCATACAACCGGGAGCTCTGAAGTTCATTTTCAACGGCAATGATTACCTGAAAATTTTTGTTTGTAAAATCAAGCAGGAAATTATGAAGCAATTCAAAATTGGAGTTAATCGCCGGTGCTTCGGCAAGCTGCAGTTCAAAACGGTCTTCCGAATGCACTATCGGATCTTCTATCAGCCATCTCGCATTCTTTTCAAATAATTTTGTTAATACATCTGTGTTGTCATCTATCTCAAAATTCTCTTCCTTCATTCCCGGCAGGGCGGGTATACTTTCCTTTTTTCTTTTTTCTTTTACTTTTCCCTCTTCTTCATACAGTTCTTTTTTAAGATCATCATCAATTTCATATTCGGTCAATTCTTCCCGGATTGTTTTTTCTTTGGAGAATAGAGATTTAAGTTCAAGGTTATTGGCAATTACAAAAGGATTAATCATATAATCAAAAATATCGTCTGAATTATCCTCCTCAGTAACGATGGAAGCGGCAACAGTTACCGAAGTAAGCTTGTCCAGCGAGCGTTGAGTCTCCGGATCGAAATGCCGTATTGATTCAAGAAAGTCCCCGTCGTATTCAAGCCGGCACGGCTGCTTTTCACTGTAAGACCAGAAATCGATTATAGAACCGCGCACGGCATAACTGCCCGGGCTGTCTACATATTTATCCCGGTCATAATTAATTGAGTTCATGTACTCGATGAGATCGTCATAAGCGAGATTGCCTCCGATCTCGATTCTGGTCGTGTTTTTATCAATTAAACTTTTAGACGGCAGTTTTAATTTCAGCAGATCATATGTAGAAATGAGTATAAAAGAATTCCGCTTGTTTAAATCGGTCAGTCTTTCCTGAAGAGTTTCAACTGAAAGATCATCGGCGACTATTACTTTATCTTCCAGATCGAGAATACTTAACTCAACTTTTGTCTCATTTACGCTTTGAACAGTCGGGCAAAGTATGACTATTTGTTTTTCTGTTTCCGAGAATGATTTAACAAAGAGCGATTTCGAAGAGCCGGCAAAATGGGAGACATAAATTTTATTTTGCTCAGGCGTACTATATATTTTTTCTTTTAATTCTTTTAGAGATTGAAGAGAATTTATCAAAATATCAGCCGGATGTTTCATTTCTGCTTTCTTTAAAATACAGTTATCCCCTTCCCTCAATAGAGCGAAAGAGTTTGAGATGAATAACAACAATTCAAACATAAAATCTTTCTCTTCAAATTGCTTATGGAAGCTTATATTCCTTAATGCTCAAATTAAAACGCAGTAATGTCTAAATAGTTTGGCTGATCTATACACCTTTCATAATTTTTATATTATTTTAGAGCCTGTCTACCGACAGGCAGACTGGATTCCGCTCACTTAAACCAGGAAATTTTTATGGCACTTCTTAAGGCACGCACAATTACGGAATTAAAACCGGCCGATTTAAAATGGACCTGCGATACGGATGTATTTAAATTCGAGAACACAAAAAATGTTAAACCGATAGAAGGAATTGTTGGCCAGGAACGCGCATTAAAAGCTCTCCGCCTTGGAGTGGAGTTGAAAAGTCCCGGATACAATATTTTTATTACCGGTCTTTCAGGTACGGGCAAGTTTACTGCAATAAAACAGATGCTTGAATCCATCACGCCGGACTGTTCCAATCTCAATGATTACGCATATGTAAATAATTTCAAGGATGAGGACAGGCCGTCACTTCTGCAATTCCCGGCCGGACAGGCTAATAAGTTCAAGAAAGATTTATCAAGGGCGATTAAATTTTTACAGGAAAAAATTCCGCAATTGCTCTCTGCCGAACCATTTGTGAAGAAAAAGAAACAGATTCTTACAGAGTACGGTAAAGTGCAGCAGAAACTAATGAATGCTTTTGAAGCAAATTTAAAGAAAGATAATTTTACTCTCGGCCAGGTTAAAGTAGGTGAACTCGTCCGCCCGGAAATAATTGCTGTTATTGATGACCAGCCCGTTTTCGTACAGCAGCTTGATGAACTGATCCAAACCGGAAAAATTACCAAAGAGAAGGCTACAGAAATTGTAACGAAATACTCTTCTTACCAGGATGAACTTCAGCGTATTTTCAAAGCAAGCCTAAAACTAACCCAGGATTATCAGGAAAAAGTTGCCAAGCTTGAAGCCGAATTTGTAAATGAATTCATTTCTCTTACACTGGAAGAATTGAAGAAAAAGTTTAAAATCCAATCTGTTAAAGATTACCTCGATCAGGTGCATGAAAGCATTTTATTAAATCTGGAGGTTTTCAAGGGGCAAAAACCGGCACGCGAGGAAGCCGACGGAGGAATTATAATTGACTATCTGAAGGAATACGAGCTAAATATTATTCTGGATAATACGCGTACTAAAAAATGTCCTGTGATTGTGGAAACTTCGCCGACTTACAATAATCTGTTCGGAACAATAGAAAAAAACAGCGACGGCAGAGGCGGGTGGTATGCGGATTTCACAAGGATAAAGTCCGGTTCACTGCTGCGCGCAAACGGCGGTTATCTTATAATTAACGCGATGGACGCTTTCAGCGAACCGGGAGTGTGGAAAACACTTAAACGCGTTTTGCTCTTCGGCCAGCTGGAGATTCAGGATGTTTCAAATCTTTACCAGCTCTCGCCGAGCATCTTAAAACCTCAACCGATAAATATTGATACAAAAGTAATACTGATTGGCAACGGATATATCTATTCTATTCTTTCGGCATATGAGGATGACTTTAATAAAATTTTCAAGGTTAAAGCAGATTTCGATTACGAAATGCCCCGCTCGGATTCAACGATGACAGAATATGCCAAGCTTATAAAGAAACTGATTGAAACTGAAAAACTACTGGAATTTGATAAATCGGCAATCGCAAAAATAATTGAATACGGCGCGCGTTACGCCGGAGAAAAAAATAAACTCACAACCAGATTTGCATACATAGCGGACCTTGCGCGCGAAGCCTGTTTCTGGGCGCGTGATAAGAAGAGCAAAATGGTAATGGGACTCCATGTTGAAGAAGCTTATAATTCTTCCAAGGAGCGGCATGGATTGTATGAATCGAAACTTTCTGATATGATAACCGAAGGAACTATCTTAATTGATACGGATGGCTCCCGGGTAGGGACAATAAACGGCCTGGCTGTTTATGAAAGCGGGAAATTCGCTTTTGGTAAACCGACCCGTATTACTGCATCGGTTGCGCTCGGCAACGGAAACATTATAAATGTTGAACGCGAATCCGGCCTGAGCGGAAACACGCATAACAAAGGCGTGTTAATAATTACAGGATATTTCAGAGAAACTTTCGGTTCCCGCATTCCTCTTTCATTCACCGCAAGCATGGTATTTGAACAGGGTTACGGAATGATCGACGGGGATAGTGCTTCAATTACGGAAATATGCGCGCTCCTCTCGGCAATTTCTAAAATTCCGATCAAGCAGTCATTTGCAATTACGGGATCGGTAAATCAGAAAGGTGAAATCCAACCCATCGGCGGAGTAAACGAAAAAGTCGAGGGATTTTTCGGCGTCTGTAAATCAAAAGGATTAACAGGAAATCAGGGTGTAATAATTCCTGTTCAGAATGTTAAAGACCTTATGCTTAACGATGAAGTTGTTGATGCCGTTAAAAAAAATAAATTTCACATCTTTGCCGTAAGAAAAGTTGAAGAAGCCGTGGAAATTTTAACCGGAATCCGCGCCGGTAAAAGATTAAAGAGCGGAAAGTTCGAAGCCGGCACTGTATTCGGAACTGTGGAAAAAGAACTTGCGGCGATGCGAAAAATAATCCGGCTCACCCAAAGGAAAAATAATAATTCCGAGCCTGACGGATCCGGCAAAGGAAGCACCACTAAAAAACGAAGGAAAAAATGAGGAAAGAATTTGCAAAGACTAAAATTCTCGCGACGATTGGACCCGAAACCGATTCAAAGGAAAAACTGGAGGCGTTAATAGATGCGGGGTGCAATGCATTCAGACTTAATTTTTCTCACGGGAACCTGGATTATTTTGAAAAAGTTTTTCACTCAATAAACGATCTGTGCATTTCAAAATCTCTTCCCATCCCGATACTGATAGATCTTCAGGGTCCGAAAATTAGAATCGGGGAACTGGAGAAACCGGAAATAGAAATTTTCGACGGAGCCAAAATTGAGATCACAAATAAGAAAGTTTTAGGAACATCGGAACTGATCTCAACATCTTACACGCCTTTGCCCGATGATGCCGAGATAGGTCATGTTATTCTGATTGATGACGGTCTTATAAATTTGAAAGTTATTTCCAAAACCAAAACATCCGTTGTCTGTGAAGTTATTAACGGGGGAATATTAAGACCCAAAAAGGGAATGAACCTTCCCGGTATGAATCTGAGTACTCCTTCGGTAACAGAGTTGGATTTAACCAATCTTGAATTCGCATTGAAACATAGAGTTGATTTTATCGCGCTCTCATTCGTACGAAACGCGTCGGATATATATGATCTAAGAAAATGGCTGAAAGAACGGGGTTTTGAAAAACCTATTATCGCGAAAATTGAAAAACCCGAAGGAGTTACAAATTTCGAGAGTATATTAAATGCTGCCGACGGAATAATGGTTGCGCGCGGCGACCTTGGGGTTGAATTAAAGGCGTACGATGTACCGATCATACAGAAACGAATTATAAAAAGATGCAATGAATTGGGAAAACTTGTTATAACTGCTACTCAAATGCTTGAATCGATGGTCAGCAGTCCTGTTCCAACAAGAGCGGAGGCGTCAGATGTGGCAAATGCTGTCTGGGATGGAACAGATGTAGTCATGCTGAGCGCCGAAACATCGGTTGGAAGATATCCTGTGCAGGCTGTAAAATTGATGCGCGAAATTATTTTAAATGCGGAACGCGCATATGAATTTGACAGAGAAATAAATTTTGCAAGACCCGAATTCATAGAGGCTAATCTGTTCGACTCAATGAATAAAGGAATCTGCTCGATTGCCAGGCAAATCAATGCCGCCGCGATTGTCGCATTCACTGCCGGGGGAAATACGCCGAACAGTCTTTCGAAATTCAGACCGCAGGCAATGATCATTGCCGTATCGGACAGCTTTGACGCGATGAACAAACTGTCACTAAAATGGGGAGTTCTCTCTTTGCACTGTAAGGATATAAGCAATAGAATTACAGCATCTGAGATTGTACGCAAGCAGATACTTGAAGAGAATATTGTAGAGCCCGGTGATCTTGTTATATTTACAGAAGGCGGACTTAAGATTAAAAATGTCCGTGAAAACTGGATCCGGTTCGAAGTAGTGTAAAACTAACTTTGGTTTATATGAATTATGAACTCAAAAGTAGAAAAATATCACCCCGCACAATGGTGGGAAACAGCCGATAACGGAAAAATTCTTTGTACTCTTTGTCCCCGCTACTGCACAATCGGAGAGGGGCAGGCGGGATTCTGTTACATCCGTCAGAATATTGAAGGCAAACTTTACTCCACCGGATACGGAAGACCAACAGGATTCGCGGTTGACCCGATAGAGAAAAAACCGCTAAATCACTTTTTACCGGGTACCGGTATATTAAGTTTTGGTACCGCCGGATGCAATCTCGGCTGCAAATTTTGCCAGAACTGGTCAATCTCCAAATCGAAAATAGACAGCGTCAATTCTCTTTCCGCTTCTCCGGAGGAGGTTGTTACTCTTGCTAAAAAATATGGCGTTCCTTCAATAGCGTTTACATATAACGATCCCGTAATATTCGGCGAATATGTAATTGACATCTCCGAGATCGCTCGGGAGAAAAAGATTAAAACCGTAATGGTGACAGCTGGCTATATTGATAAGAATGCCCGCAAGGATGTATATAAATTTATTGACGCCGCCAACGTTGATCTGAAAGCATTCTCTGAAAATTTTTATCATAAAATCACTTTTTCACATTTATCCGATGTTTTAGACACCTTAGTCTGGCTTAAGAATGAAACCGACGTATGGTTTGAGATTACCAATCTGCTTATCCCGGATGAAAACGATTCGCATGATGAATTAAAAAACATGTGCGGTTGGATACTCGAGAATCTGGGAGATGAGGTGCCTCTTCATTTTACGGCGTTTCATCCCGATTTTAAAATGAAAAATAAATCCAATACTCCCGCTGCAACACTTACAAGAGCTCGCGGCATCGCGCTCGAATTGGGTATTAAATACTGCTACGTTGGAAACGTGCATGATCCCGAGGGCCAGACCACCAGTTGTCCGGATTGTAAAAAGCCCGTTATTAAACGGGATTGGCACTCCGTTCTATCCAATAAAATGACCGGAAACCGCTGCCCTTATTGCACGTCACAGATAGCGGGAATTTTTTAAAAACTATTTGCATTATTGTACCTTTTATCTATATTTCAAAGGTCAAAATGGTACTATTTTGATAATTACAACTAAACCCAGCCAGGAGAAGTTATGAAAAAAACAATGTCGTTACTCGCATTTGTGTTTTCTCTTATACTCATCACGATTTCATGCTCGCAAAATTCTGAACAGCCTAATTCACCCGCGGACTCAAATTCGCCAATTATATCCGGAAGCATTCAAAATAACGGCGGTCCAAACGAACAAAATGGAAAATTTGGCATCATCGGAGCATTTTTTGGAAAAGAAGAAGCTGATATTATTTATGGAAAAGTTAAAACTTCAGTCACAATCAGTACAGATGAATTAAACGCGGCAATCGATAAGGGAAATAAATATATATTAATTGCAATTATTAAGGGAAAGATTGTAATCCTTGGTGAGAAGAAAGAATATTTATCTAATGAACACGTTGCTTTTAACTCGAATGAAACTTTTCATATTTTGAGCAAAAGCATGATAAAAGAATTGTTGAAAGCAAAGAAGTCATCATCATTCAGTTTATCTAAGAGCACCGCAGATGCTGTAGCAGTAGAATTACGACCCAGCGTTTTATCTCTGACTTATAATGATCTCACACTCGAGAGAACAACTCCCTGTCCACCATTTTGTGGAGATTAATGACATTTGCTGATTTTTCTAAATTACTTTTCTTTACAGGTGTTATTGTCTGGCTAATACCTCCGTTTAAGCAATATAAAGGGAGGTATTTTCTTTTCTTTTTGATCCTGGCCTGTCTGGATCCAATTGGTTTATTTTTTATTTTTATTTTAAAATTTTATTTACCAGGTCAAATTCAAATATTGTTCAGTTACTGTCTGTTGATTGCATTGATTGAAAAAAATATTTTACGAAAGTATTGGATTTGGATCCTTATCATAGCTTTGGTTTCATTCTTTCCGACCATTTTTCAATTCAACCGGCAGGAAATAACATTTGTTCTAATTTTAATAGAGTTGGGAATTACATTAATTATTCTCAAAAATTTAATTACTAATTTTGCGTTATCAGGTAAGTTAAGCATATTTCATGTTGTTTTACTTACTTATGAATTCACAGCTATCGCGAAATTTTTAAATCTTTTAATCGGATTTGCCGATGCAACTGCTTTTTTTATGCTTACAGGTCTCGCACAAATCGCCTTTGGACTCTTCTTTTCAATCTTTAGAGAAGATAAATCGGGACTCGTTATTTAGTATAGAAAACCCGTTTCTGTTTGCTCTTTTAATGATTGTAGTAGTCCTAGCGGTATCATTTATCTATTACCGCTATGTGGTCATTCCCATGAAGAAGAAGCATCTTGAGGAAGAGAGAAGCCTGCGGCTTGAGCAGGCGGAATTAATGGCTCTTTTCGCTGAACTATCCCCCGACCCTGTTATAAGATTCAATCCTGACGGCAAAATAATTCTCGCTAACAATTCAGCGCATAAAATTTTTCCCCATAAAAATCTACTCGGCGAAGAATCAAAAAAAGTACTCCCCTTTCTTGACAGCTATGATTTCAAGGATATTATAGAGCATGAAAAAGTAATCAGTTTTACGGCATTACTCGAGCACAAATACTTTCAGTTTATCATTGAGGGGGTCAGAAAATTTTCCGTCTGCCAGGTTTACGGCCGCGATATCACGGAACTGAAAAACACAGAGAAGAATTTAAAAGAAGCATTATTAAGAGCAGAGGACGCAAAGAGATTAAAGGAATTTTTCCTTGCCCAGATATCACACGAGATCCGTTCCCCCCTGAATGTAATTGTGGGTTATTCCGATCTGCTCGCAGACGAACTGCGCGACGAGAGAAAAGGGGAATTCGGCAACATACTTAGATCTGTAAAGAACAACAGCAAGAGACTCTACAGAACATTCGATCTTCTGCTGAATATGTCGCAGCTTCAGACAGGAACTTATAATGCCCGATTTGAAAAAGTTGATCTGTTTTCGCTTCTCAAAACAATTCAAAGCGATTTTGTCTCCATGGCAGACGAAAAAGACCTGAGTTTAGAATTGACCAATACCCTGAATTCTGAAGGAACAGTAATTGTGGATCATTACTCAATTGCGCAAATTTTTATTAACTTGTTGGATAATGCCATTAAATACACTGATAGAGGTTACATTAAAATAAAACTCTACAGAGAAAACAGGGACTTTTGCATTGATGTTGCGGATACCGGCAAGGGGATGTCCAAAGAATTTGTTGAAAAACTCTTTGTCCCGTTTACTCAGGAAGAAATGGGATACACACGCCGTTACGAGGGCAACGGATTGGGACTGGCAATGATAAAAAATTTCCTGGATATTAATAAAGCAAGGATTAAAGTGAGAAGCGAAATAAATATCGGTACAACATTTACAGTAATACTTAATGGAGATAAAACATGGGGAATGTGACAGACTCTAAACCTAAATTACTTATCACAGAGGATGATTTAGAAAATCAGAAATTTCTTAATCTTTTTTTGAAAAAATATTTTGCCGTGGATATTTGTGATTCATCCGATTCGTTTTACGAATTGATGACAAAGGAAAAATATGATATCATCCTTATGGATATTTCTATAAAGGGGGAGAAAAACGGACTCGATCTTACAAGAGAAGTGAAGAAAAATCCGGATTATAAAGAGATACCTGTTATTTGCTACACAGCGCACGCGTTCAACAAGGATAGAATTAACGCACTTGAAGCCGGCTGCGATGTTTATCTGAGCAAACCGTCCGATGTTCACACTCTTCTGAATGCACTGTTCGATCTGTTGAAGAAAAAGGGGAAATTCATAATGGGTTTTAATAATCCCGGAAATCCCGCCACAGTTTAAAACTAAGAGGCTGTCTCGATGAGACAGCCTCTTTTTTAACTCACTAAACTCTAATAATCTTAGTAGCGGTAATAATCCTCCTTGTAAGGACCCTCAACTTTTACACCGATATATTTAGCTTGTTTTTCGTTTAACACATCCAGTTCCACGCCAATTTTTTCCAGATGCAGTCTCGCGACCTGCTCATCAAGATGTTTTGGAAGCATGTAAACTTTGTTTTCATATTTTTCGGAATTCTTCCAGAGTTCAAGCTGCGCAAGCACCTGGTTTGTAAATGAGTTGGACATAACAAAAGACGGGTGACCCGTCGCGCATCCGAGATTTACAAGTCTTCCTTCGGCAAGAACAATAATATCTTTTCCGTCGATAGTATACTTATCAACCTGAGGTTTTATTGTGTCTTTTGTAGATCCGTAATTTTTATTCAGCCATGCCATATCAATTTCATTATCAAAATGACCGATGTTGCACACCACTGCTTTGTCCTTCATCGACCGGAAAAGTTCTTCCGTAATAATATCAACATTGCCGGTGGCAGTTACAATAATATCAGCGCGGGGAACGGCATTCTTTATTTTCTTGACTTCATAGCCGTCCATTGCCGCCTGAAGCGCGCAGATCGGATCTATTTCCGTAACAATGACGCGTACTCCTGCGCTTCTTAACGATTGAGCCGAACCTTTTCCCACATCCCCGTAGCCAGCAACGACCGCAACTTTACCGGCCATCATAAGGTCGGTCGCTCTTCTGATAGCGTCAACCAGCGATTCACGGCATCCGTATTTGTTATCGAATTTGGATTTTGTTACAGAATCATTAATGTTAAAAGCAGGTATCGGAAGTGCTCCTTCTTTTACTCTGTCATATAAACGGTGAACACCGGTTGTGGTCTCTTCGGAAATTCCTCTTATACCGCCTACTAATTCCGGAAATTTATCCAAAACCATATTTGTTAAATCTCCGCCGTCATCAAGGATCATGTTCAATGGTTTTTTATCTTCGCCAAAGAATAATGTCTGTTCTATGCACCAGTCAAATTCTTCAAGGTTCATTCCCTTCCACGCAAACACCGGGATGCCCGCGGCAGCCACAGCAGCGGCGGCGTGATCCTGAGTTGAAAATATATTGCATGACGACCATCTGACTTCAGCCCCGAGTTCAGTCAATGTTTCTATAAGCACGGCTGTCTGAATGGTCATATGCAGACATCCGGCAATTCTTGCGTTCTTCAGGGGTTTGGATTTACCGTATTCTTTTCTTAAAGACATCAATCCCGGCATTTCAGCTTCCGCGAGCTGAATTTCTTTTCTCCCCCATTCGGCAAGAGATATGTCTTTAACTTTATAATCTATTGTTTTTGTTTCTACTGCCTGATTCATTTTACTTCCTTTTATTATTATAAATATTTTTTAAATGTCGGGACCAGGTCCAGTTTTTCCCAAGTAAAATCTTTATCATTACTTCCGAAATGTCCGTAAGCAGAAGTCTTCTGATAAACCGGTCTTCTCAATTTCAATCTTTCAATTATTCCGCGCGGGGTCATGTCCACTTCTTTTTTAATCATACCGGATATTTTCTTATCAGAAATTTTACCTGTGCCTCTTGTGTCCACATAGAT
>PGYS01000207.1 GCA_002839795.1 Ignavibacteriae bacterium HGW-Ignavibacteriae-3
CCGAGCATCCCTACAACAAGTCTCTCGAGCATCATTTTCTGCCCGACAATAGTCTTACCGATTTCATTGAATAGCGCGTCAATGAACTCGCTTTCTCTTCTGATTTTTTCGTTGAGTGCTGTAATATCCAATTTAAACCCTCACTGTTTTTGTATATCGAATGGTTTTCTACAAACTTACGGAAGTTATTGTTTCTGAAATCCGCTTAATAAATTATTTTTTTTGCGGAGGCAAATATAAGAAATTGAAATTTATAATCTCTCAATTGCACTTCCGGCGGCATTTCAAATGTTAAAAAATCTTAAATATTTTCGCGTGTCTGGACTCTTTGCCGTAACATCCTTAATAATAGTACGGAAATTTTAAGAAATATGAAGAATTCTAAAACCACTTCAATATTATGTAATATTTTGTCATGATTCTCAGTTAAACCATTAGCGCAGTGTTAGTGTTTAAGAACCGAATGAAAATATTATAATGAACATCCAGTAAAATGAACAATCAAGCAAGGAGCTAAAAAATGAAAAGGGCAATTTTATTTTTCGCGTTATTTTTTTTGGTGTCTTCGGCAGGAATATTCGCACAGGGTAGAATGACACGTGAAGAGAGAGTTAAACAATATCAGGAAAGACTTAAGCTAAATGCGGATCAGACAAAAAAGGTCGATGCGATATTTGTTAAGATGGAACAAAAAACGCAGAAGATGAGAGACAGCGGTAACAGAGAAAATTTCAGAGAAGAAATGACCAAGATCAACAAGGAAACAAACGATCAGATAATGAAGATCTTAAAACCTGCTCAGAAAGAAGAACTCAAAAAAATGATAGAAGAACGAATGAACAGAATGCCGGGTCAGGGACAGGGTAGAAACAGACAGCAATAAATATTTTATTAATTCAATATCACACTTAGAACTTGAGAATAATTATGAAAAAGAAGACAGTTATAATTACAACCCTAATCGCGGCAATTATTGTAGCGGCGTACTTTATATTTTTCAGCGGTGACGCCAAAACTACTAAATTCAGCTTTGCAACAATCTCTAAAGGCGATTTGAATGTCATTATAAGCAGTACGGGAACAATTCAGGCAATTAAAACTGTAGAGGTCGGGACACAGGTTTCCGGTAAAATTGACAGACTGCTTGCGGACTTCAACACCCAGGTTAGAAAAGGACAATTGCTCGCAGTGCTGGACACTGTAGTATTGGCAGCCTCAGTGCGGGACGCGCAGGCAAGTCTTGACAGGGCGAAGGCGCTATATGAACAGGCCGTTGCCGTTCATGAAAGAAATAAACAATTGTTCGAAAAGCAATTTATGAATGAAGTCGATTTTATTGCCTCCAAGACTAACGTTCAGGTGTTACTTGCTTCTCAGAAATCTGCCGTTACCGCCCTTGAAAGAGCCAATCTCAATTTGAACTATGCATATATCTATGCACCTATTTCAGGGACTGTTATCAATAGGCCGGTTGAGGAAGGTCAGACAGTGGCCGCCAGTCTATCGTCGCCTACAATTTTTACTATTGCCGAAGATCTTTCGTCTATGAGGATTTTAACCAGCGTTGATGAAAGCGACATCGGACAGATCAAGATGGGACAAAAAGTTCAGTTCACCGTTCAGTCTCAGTCCGGTAAAAAATTTGATGGCGAGGTAATGCAGATCAGATTAAATCCCAACGTTCAATCGAATGTTGTAAGTTATGTCGTGGTCGTGAAGGCAGATAATAAAGACAGACTTTTGCTGCCCGGAATGACTGCAACCGTAGACTTCTATGTGGATTTTAGAGAGGATGTACTGCTTGTTCCGAATATCGCTCTGCGGTTCCAGCCATCGGATGAACTAGCTGCCGAGTATCAGAAAAACAGAGAAAAAGAATTGGCAAACCTCCCCGATAGCGTCAAGAAACAAATGCAGGAACGGGGCGCACAAGGAGGCATGGGAGGTGGTAATTCCGGTGGGCAGATGTCGTTCGGCGGCGGATTCGGGGGACAGAATGCGATGGGTGGAACCGGCGGAGGACAGAGAAGAAGAACAGCCAGCAGAGTATGGTATTTTGATGATAATAATAAATTACAGATGAGCATGATTGTTCCCGGATTAACAGACGGGAAAAATACTGAAATTGTCAGAGCCAGAAATTTAAAGGAAGGGATGAAAATTATTACCGGTGTCATTGAAAGCAGCGCTCCTGCTGCCGCATCCAGCTCAAATCCTTTTAACCCGACAAGTCAAGGCGGAAATCGCGGTCCCAGCAGAGGATTTTAATAGGAGAATAAATTTTGGAAAATATTTTAATTAAAACTGTCGATCTTACTAAAACATATATCGTTGGCGAAGTTGAAGTTCACGCGTTGAAATCTGCAACTGTAACCATTAAGAAAGGTGAATTTGTTGCTATCATGGGAGCTTCCGGTTCCGGGAAATCAACTCTGATGAATTTACTTGGATGCCTGGATATGCCGACTTCCGGAGAGTATTTTCT
>PGYS01000208.1 GCA_002839795.1 Ignavibacteriae bacterium HGW-Ignavibacteriae-3
CCATTGAACACCGCCATGAAATTGCTTGGCAGCCATAAATAGCGAATAATCATCAAGCCAGTAATTATTCTTCTCACAGAAGTCCCCGCACTCATCATCGAACTGTATCTGTTTCTTTCTAAAATTAAGAAAGGCCTTATTCAATAATCTGTATTTAAAATCGATCACAGAACCGAAATCAATTTTATTCGGATCATAATCAGGTATGCTTTCAAGGTCACTGCTGCTTAGCAAACCTTCGCTTTGCAATATCTCCGGGCTGATCAGTAAAGGATTTCCGGCGAAAGCAGAGAAGCATTGATAAGGGGAATCGCCGTATCCGGTAGGACCGAGCGGAAAGATCTGCCATAATGTTTGTCCTGCGCTTTCCAAGAAATCAATGAATCCGTAGGCATTCGGACCTAGATCTCCAATACCGAATTTTCCCGGCAGGGATGTGGGGTGAAGAAGAATTCCGGACGACCGTTCAATTTTCATTTAATCCTCAATTATTTTGTGATTTAAATCGCTTAAAAAAAATAAATAAAAAAACAACATTTTCTTAGAACAATTATTTATTAACTTACACACCGGGTAAAGATAAATCAATTGAACAATCCCGGAAAATATCATTCAACTGATTGCTTAAACATTTTTTTTTAATTAAGTTGTTTCACCTTCAGCGAGAAATGAATTTTTTTCCCGTAAATAATATCAATTAAAAATTAAATAAAATTTTCCTGAATGCTACATAGGAGATGTTAATGAAGATAAATCGTCTATTTACTTCTGCTGGGAAAGACCCTCTAGAGTCAATCCAGTTTGCCAAAAGGGTAAGTGAAATAAAAAATCCGGATGGTTCTATTGTGTTCCGAATGGAAGATGTGTTTGTTCCAAAAGATTGGTCGCAGGTAGCGACAGATGTTCTGGCACAAAAATATTTTCGCAAGGCAGGTGTCCCAAAATTATTATCCAAAGTTAAAGAAAGCGGAGTGCCGGTTTGGCTTCAGCCATCATCCGCCGATAAAAAATTAGAAGAGCTCCCGGAAAAGGAACGTTATGGTTCTGAGTCCGATGCGCGTCAGGTTTTTTACCGGCTGGCAGGAACATGGACTTACTGGGGATGGAAGGCAAAATATTTTGATACAGAAGAGGACGCCAGAGCATTTTTCGATGAGCATGTATATATGCTTGCCTCTCAATTTGCTGCGCCTAATTCCCCTCAATGGTTTAATACAGGATTGCATTGGGCATATGGAATTAATGGTCCATCACAGGGTCATTATTATGTAGATTATAAAAGCGGCCAACTGACCTTTTCGGAAGACGCTTATACTCATCCGCAGCCCCATGCATGTTTCATTCAGTCCATTAAAGATGATCTTGTAAACGAGGGCGGCATCATGGATCTATGGGTTCGTGAAGCACGGCTGTTTAAATACGGTTCCGGTACCGGATCCAATTTTTCTGAACTTCGCGGCTATAATGAGCCTCTCAGCGGCGGGGGAAAATCTTCGGGACTTATGTCATTTTTGAAAATCGGGGATAGATCTGCCGGTGCCATTAAATCCGGCGGAACCACTCGCCGTGCCGCAAAAATGGTTACGCTTGATATTGATCATCCGGATATTGAAGAATACATCAATTGGAAAGTACTGGAAGAGCAAAAGGTCGCTGCTCTGGTTTCCGGTTCCAAGATTCTAAATTTTCATCTCAATAATATTATCAAAGCTTGTTATGATGAACATCCGGAAAACGAGCGCTTCAATAAAAAAACAAATTTGAGACTGCGCAAAGCAATCATTGAAGCAAGAAAAATGAGTGTACCGGAAAATTATATCGACCGTGTGATTAAACTTGCCAGGCTCGGCTTCCGCTCCATTGAAGTACCTGTTTATAATGAGGACTGGAATTCGGAAGCATACCTGACTGTCTCCGGTCAGAATTCCAATAATTCAGTCCGTGTTACAAATCAGTTTATGCAGGCAGTTCTGAATAATGACAGCTGGAATTTATACTGGCGAACCGAAAAGAAAAAAGCAAACAAAGAGGGAAGAGCACCCAAAGCGTGTAAAACTTTTCAGGCGGAGGATCTCTGGGATGATATTGCGTACGCCGCATGGTCGAGCGCGGACCCAGGTCTTCAGTATGATACTACCATCAATGAATGGCACACGTGTCTTGGCGATGGAGCGATCCGTGCTTCAAATCCCTGCAGCGAATATATGTTTCTCGATGATACCGCCTGCAACCTGGCCTCGCTTAATCTTGTGAAGTTTTATAATGATGAATCGCAAATATTTAATGTAGAATCATATCGTCATGCTACAAGATTATGGACTATTGTATTGGAAATAAGTGTTTTAATGGCTCAGTATCCAAGCAAAGAAATAGCACAGAAAAGTTACGAATACAGAACTCTTGGTTTGGGATACGCGAATCTCGGTTCTTTGTTAATGCGTCAGGGAATTCCTTACGACAGTAAGGATGCATCCGCGATATGCG
>PGYS01000209.1 GCA_002839795.1 Ignavibacteriae bacterium HGW-Ignavibacteriae-3
GAAGGCGATACGCCTGAAATTCTGATGGTTTCCACTAAAATTAACATTGAAGGAATTGAGAAGAAGGAGCTTGCGAAAAAAATTTCCGACGAGCTGGCTAAGATTAAGTTATAATATTTTATTTGGCGGTTTAACCGTAATGCGAATTGATAATTTCGATAATCAATTCGCATCCCGGAGCAAAAGTTTTAATTCTAAATTCCTTCAGTATCTGTCTGCCCCGTCCCGAAGAAATTTCTCCACGAGCAGCACGTCATCTTCGCTTCCAATATAAATAGGAGTACGCTCGTGCAATGCCTCGGGCTGTATCTCAAGAATTCTACTGTGTCCGTCCGTGGCTCTTCCGCCGGCTTCTTCCATTAACAATGCCATGGGGTTACACTCGTACATCAAGCGCAGCTTGCCCTTCAGATTTCTTTTATCGCCGGGATAAATAAAAATCCCGCCGTAGAGAAGCGTGCGGTGTATATCGGCCACCATTGAGCCCACGTACCGGGCCTGATAAGGTTTACCTTCAAAGAGATTGGATTGGAGATATTTAATATAATTTTTTAATCCCTGCGGCCAGGAGAAATAATTTCCTTCATTTAAACTATAGATTCTTCCCTGTTTGGGAATTTTGATTCCGTCATGGGAAAGGAGGAATTCTCCGAATGCAGGATCAAGTGTAAAACCATGAACGCCGTGTCCATGACCGGATGTATAGACAAGCATGGTGCTGGAACCGTAGACAACGTAACCCGCAGCAACTTGTTTGTATCCCGGCTGCAGACAATCTTCCCGCGTACCCGGTCCGTTCCCCTGACTTATTCTTTTGTAGATCGAGAATATTGTTCCAATGCTGATGTTCGCATCAATATTTGATGAACCGTCGAGAGGATCAAAAAGCAGAACATACTTACCAATTTTTTGATTGGGCGGAAGGTGGATGATATCTTCCTCTTCCTCGGAAGCCATAACGCAAAAATGACCGCCGTGGTCCATTGCCTTAATCAACATTTCATGCGCGTAAATATCAAGTTTCTTGACTTTTTCACCGTGAACATTTTCATCCCCGGTAAATCCGAGAATTTCGGCGAGTCCTGCTTTGTTGACTTCGAGTGATATTAATTTTGCCGCCAGGCCTAATTGAAGAAGAATGGTGGAGAGTTCGCCGGTTGCTTCCGGGTGTTCTTTTTCGCCTTCCATTATATGACGGGGTAGTGTCATGAATCGTTTGGTGGCCATTGATCCTCCCTTATGCTGTTTTAGCTATTTCCTGATCTTTATATTGAAGCTGGTATAGTCTGTAATATATTCCTCTCTTAGCAAGAAGTTCCTGATGCGTGCCTACCTCTTTTAATTCACCTTTATGCATAACAAGAATTTTATCGGCATTCTGGATTGTTGAAAGACGGTGCGCAATAACAATGGAAGTTCGCCCAATTAAAAGTTTTTCGATGGCATTCTGTATTAATTGTTCCGTCTCGGTATCAACGCTTGAAGTTGCTTCATCCAAAATAAGAATTTGCGGATTATAAGCAAGCGCCCTGGCAAATGATATTAACTGCTTCTGACCGACACTCAGAGTAGCGCCCTTCTCTTTCACTTCTTCATCGTAACCATGCGGAAGCTGGGAAATAAACTTATGGGCACCAACCGTTTTGGCGGATTCAATAATTTCAGCTTCGGAAATATCGCTATTACCAAGATTTATATTTGATTTGATAGTTCCGCTGAAAAGAAATACATCCTGAAGAACCATGGCAATATGTTTTCTGATATCGCTTGTGCTGATATTCCGTATATCAATTCCATCAAGAGTGATGCTTCCTTTTTCAATATCATAGAATCTTGTAAAAATATTAATGATGCTTGTTTTTCCCGCGCCGGTAGCGCCAACTATTGCGATCCTTTCACCGGGATTAATCTTAAAGGAAAGATTTTTAAGAACATACTCGCCGGGATTATACGCGAACCATACATCCTTAAACTCGATTTCACCCGTTGTATCCGGAAGCTTTGTCGGGTTTTCAGGTTCGTCGATGATAGTTTTATCATCAAGAAGCTTAAATATCCTCTCCGATGAGGCCATAGCACCCTGAAGAATATTATACTTATCCGATAGATCTTTAATGGGACGCCAGAACATCTCTGTGAACTGCATAAAAGCGAATAACACTCCGATAGTTAAATGACTCTGTATTACCTGTCCGCCGCCGTACCATATAATCAATCCTACGGATATCGCGCTGAGGATTTCCACCACAGGAAAAAACACCGCGTAATAAAAAATTGACTTTATATTTACTAATCTGTTGTCATTATTAATGGTCGAGAATTTTTTCATTTCTTCATCTTCTTTAGAGAAAATCTGAACCACATTCATACCAGTCACACGTTCCTGCATATATGAATTCAATCGCGCCAGATGAAGACGGACGTCCCGGT
>PGYS01000075.1 GCA_002839795.1 Ignavibacteriae bacterium HGW-Ignavibacteriae-3
CCGCTGAATTTTTAGAGCAGCTGATTTTAGCTAAGCGTCCCAAAAGAGTTCTGGAAATCGGAACCGCTATAGCATATTCATCAATAAGGATTGCCAGGGTTCTCGGGGAAAAATCCCTTCTGGATACAATCGAAAAAGGTAAGATTAATATTAAACTTGCCGAAGAGTTCATTCTGAAAGCCGGTATGGGCGGGAAAATTAATATTCTCAAAGGAGACGCGCTGGATCTGATGCCTAATCTCGAAAATGAATATGATTTTATTTTTCTTGATGCTGATAAAGAAGATTACGAAAAACTGTTTCATTATTCATTGATTCTTCTTAGAAAAAATGGGATTCTTTTTGTCGATAACCTGCTCTGGCACGGTTATGCCGCAGCTGCATCAGTCCCGGCATCTTACCGTAAATCGGCCAAAATAATACGCGAGTTTAACAGACTTTTTGTTAACCAGACGTCAATCAGAGCGACAATTTATCCTGTCGGCGACGGCATTGGTGTGGGAATTAAATTATAATATGAAAATTGAGAGTTTAACTGCAGAAAATATTATTTCCGGTTTAACTAACCTTGCCGGAGAAAATTTCAACCGGAAAGATGATGTTAAATTGTTGATAGAAACAGCGGTTCAACAAGGTAAAATCCAGCTGCTTGAGGAACTTTCTTTTCATGCCAAATTTTCAAGCGGATTATTAAGGGTTATACAGAAAAAGGACAGCACTATTGACGAGGCATATTTCCTGAAAGCTGTTGATGAGTACAAACTCGGAATTGAAAAAGTAGCTTATTTTATCGAAGAATTGTTAAATGGCTCATCCGATTTTATTAGGTCTGTTCTTACTGAAAAATATCTTCAGTTGTCACAGACCTGTTTAGCTAATCTCAATCTTCTTTGTTCAGATTTAAGTTATCTTAAACTTTTTTTTAATGATGTTAAAAGTCGTAGTAATTAGCATCTTTTAAAATAATAAAGGACTCAAAGCCGCAGCTTTAAATCCTCTCAATTCACCATAACTTAATTTTTATTGTTTCGGTTTCTTTAAAGTTTCAGCGTATTTCTCTGCGACCTCTTGTACCGATTTACTGGAAATAAGGCTGTAAATTTTATTTCTCAGTTCAGCCCACTCATCATGTAAAGGACAGGGATATTCATCAGAACATTCCTTTAGTCCGGTTACGCATTTCAGATTTATGACCGGTCCCTCAACTCTTTCAACAATTTCAAGTATAGAGCTTTTTTTGGCTAGTTCTGTTATCTTGAAACCGCCACCTCTTCCTTTATAGGAATCAACGTAGCCGTATTTGGCCATTCTTTGTAAAATTTTTGCCAGGTAGTGAGCCGGAATATCTTCATTTTTTGCAATTTCAGAAGACATAATAAGGCTGTCTTTGGATTGTCTTGCCAAGAACAGAATAGCCCGGATTGCGTATTCGCCGGTTTTTGTATAGATCATTAAGGCCTCAACGATTAATTGATTAAATCGGTTAAGAAGACTTACAGGTACTTCTTATCTTATAATCAAATTAAGTAAATAGGAACGCTTTGTCAATAATTAGATGGGCTTAAAAATGATTTTTTTATCCCTTTCTGTAAGTATACTCTTTTCGTCTATTTAGCCTGATTTTATCTTTTGAAAGTTCTTTTAATTCAATTGAGAAATGATCTATTAAAGAACTTAGGACAAGACAGATCATTATAGGTTTCGGATCAAAAAGACTCTCCTTTATGACGATAGAGTATTTAGATATAAGATGGTGCAATAGACTTGAATCCTCAAAATTATACTGAATGTCTACTTTTTCGAATAATAATCTCTCTTCTATTTTTGCACTTCTTAAAGATGCTGCTGCCGATTCGTAGTAAGCCTTTCCAAGCGGACCGGCACCCAGTTTTACTCCGCCGTAATATCGTATTACAATCGTGATGACATTTGATACTTCGAAATGATTAACGGCATTTAAAATTCTCTTTCCGGCAGTTCCGCCGGGTTCACCATCGTCAGAATATTTGTCTGTTCCGTCGATAAATTTATAAGCATAGCAATGATGCGTTGCATCGTAATATTTCTTCCTGATTAGATTAAGAAACGATACGGCTTCTTCTTCATTTTCGGCTGGTTTCGAAATTGAAATGAACGAGGAGCCCTTTTCTTTCAGTATAAATTCAGATTCAGTTATAATCGTTTTCAACCTTTCAGGTAGTCTGGTCATAAACTTTTATCGGCTTAAAAATTGATTTTCTATTCTGCATTGTTTAGAATAATGTTTTAAACTACGGAAAGTTATCTAATTGCACGGTATAAATAAAATAATAATAAAAGGGGCAAGAGAGCACAACCTCAAAAATATTGATCTGGAGATCCCGAGAGACGCATTCGTGGTAATCACCGGGCTCTCGGGTTCTGGCAAGTCAACGCTCGCATTCAATACGATTTACGCTGAAGGGCAGCGGCGTTATATTGAATCCCTTTCAGCATATGCCCGCCAATTTCTGGGAGTTCTTGAAAAACCGGATGTTGATTTGATCGAAGGGCTGAGCCCGGCGATTTCAATTGAACAGAAAATCACTCACGGCAACCCGCGTTCAACGGTGGGGACAGTCACTGAAATTTACGATTACCTCCGACTTCTTTATGCACGGGTTGGAACGCCCCACTGTTTTAATTGCGGCAGACCGGTGGAAAAACAATCTGCCGAGCAGATTATTGATACAGTCATCGAAAAATTTACTGAAAAAAGAGTCATTGTTCTCGCACCGGTAATTAGAGGAAGAAAGGGACATTACCGCGAACTGTTTGCAGAAATACTTGCGGATGGATTTGTGCGTGTCCGAGTTGACGGCGAAATGCTTGAGCTGAGTGATAAAATCAAAATTGACCGTTATAAAGTCCATGACATAGAAATTGTAATAGACCGTATTAAAGTTAATCCAAAATCCAGGACCAGAATCGTTGAATCGGTTGAGGTGGGTCTCAATTACGGTAACGGGAATCTGATTATTAATGATGGTACGGAGGATCATATATTCAGCAGAAACCTCTCGTGCGGTTATTGCGGCATTGGTTTTCCTGAATTGGCGCCGAACTCTTTCTCATTTAATTCTCCGTATGGATCATGCCCCGACTGTGAAGGGCTTGGGGAAAAAAAAGAACTAGACCTGAATTTGATGGTCCCGGATCCCGGGAAGACGATTAATGAAGAAGCATTGGCACCGCTTGGTAAACCCCGCAATGTCTGGTTTTTTAATCAGCTGGAAATAATAGCCCAGAAATTCGGATTCACTTACGATACTCCTATTAAAGATTTTAGCGAAGAGCAAATTGACGTACTTCTGAACGGAACTAAGGAAAAAATTCCATTTACATATACTTACAGCGGGGGCAGAACCGTTACCTACATGCATAAGTTCAATGGAATAACCAATTACGTTAAACATTTTTACAATAATACGTCGTCAACTAAAATTCGCGAGTGGGCAGAGTCATTTATGAATACTGCCACATGTACAACCTGCAGTGGCGAAAGACTTAGAAAAGAATCTCTGTCCGTAACGATCAACGATAAGAATATTTCACAGTCAACATCGCTCTCAATTGAAAAAGCAAAAAAGTTTTTCACGTCTTTGATGTTGTCTGCAAGGGGACAGATCATAGCAACTCAAATTTTAAAAGAAATTAACTCCCGTCTGGATTTTCTATTGAATGTCGGATTGGATTATTTAACGCTTGACCGATCAGCCAGGACACTTTCGGGCGGGGAATCTCAAAGAATCAGGCTCGCCACGCAGATTGGATCTCAGCTTGCCGGGGTTCTTTATGTATTGGATGAGCCCAGCATTGGTCTTCATCAGGCGGACAATTTAAAACTCATCACTTCGCTTAAAAATTTAAGAGATCTGGGTAATACTGTAATAGTAGTTGAACATGACCGGGAGACAATAGAAAGTTCCGATTATATTATAGACCTTGGTCCGCATGCAGGAGTTCACGGCGGTGATGTATGTCTCCAGGGTAATACTTCAAAAATTCTTAAATCGAAAAAAAACTACCGATCATTAACACTTGATTACCTGCTTGAGAATAAGAAAATTATTTTTTCCGCCGAAAGAAGAAAGGGGAATGGAAAATATATAGAACTGATCGGCGCCAGCGGGAACAATCTAAAAGAAATAGATATTAAAATACCAATCGGCAGCTTTATAGTTATTACCGGGGTAAGCGGTTCGGGTAAATCTTCGGTTATTAATGAAACACTTGTAAAAATATTGATGAAGAAAATTTACAATTCAAAAGTTGTTCCGCTTCCGTTCAGAGAAATTAAAGGGCTTGAACATATTGACAAGGTTATAGAGATCGATCAATCTCCGATTGGAAGAACGCCGCGTTCAAATCCGGCTACCTATACCGGACTATTCACCCACATAAGAGATTTGTTCGCTCAATTGCCGGAATCTAAAATGCGCGGTTACGCGCCGGGAAGATTCAGTTTTAATGTCTCCGGGGGAAGATGCGAAGATTGCCAGGGCGACGGATTAAAAAAAATAGAAATGAATTTTCTGCCCAATGTTTATGTGCTCTGCGAAGTCTGCAACGGAAAAAGATATAATCGAGAAACGCTTGAGATTTTATACAAAACAAAATCGATTTCGGAAGTGCTTGATATGACCGTTGAAGACGCGGTCGCATTTTTTGAGGATATGCCGGCGCTTCGCAGAAAAATTAGCGCGCTTAATGATGTGGGACTGGGTTATATTAAACTGGGCCAGCAGGCAACAACTCTATCCGGAGGTGAAGCCCAGCGCGTGAAACTGGCAACCGAGTTAAGCAAAGTTCAGACAGGAAAAACAATTTATATTCTGGATGAGCCCACAACCGGACTCCATTTTGAGGATGTAAATATTTTGCTCCGGGTTCTTGACAAGTTAGTAAGTAAGGGAAATACAGTTATCGTAATAGAACATAATTTGGATGTTATCAAAGTTGCCGATCATGTAATTGATCTTGGTCCGGGAGGCGGGGAATATGGAGGCGAGGTTATAGCGGTTGGGACTCCCGAAGAAGTGGCGCTAAATAAAAAGAGTTTGACCGGAAAATATTTAAGAAGAGAACTTAAAAGAAATCAGGAGAAATAATGAAAACAAAAGTTACTGAATTCAGAGAACACCGGATGAAAATGAATGAAAGAATTCTCAACTCCGGTTTCAGGGATTTCAATAAATTTTTTGCTCTCGATAACAAAGCTTATATTAATGGCGCGCTGGACGCCAAAACTAAAGAACTGCTCGGTCTATCTTCATCTATGGTCCTAAGGTGTAATGACTGCATACTCTATCATATCGACAGGGCAATCGAGGAAGGTGCTACAGATCAGGAACTTTACGAGACTTTCAATGTAGCGTTAATCGTGGGCGGCTCAATAGTAATTCCGCATTTGCGTTATGCGGTCGAAAAAATGGATGAAATATTTGCAGAGAAAAAAAATGTTTAAGAAACTTTTAATTCCTAAACAAATAGTAACTGTAAATTCAAAAAATGATATTCTTACGGGTCATGCGGTTGAAATTGAAAATGGCGTTATAAAAAAGATCGCGCCGGTTAAGGATTTTGAGAATTATGACGGTGAAATTCTAAGATATCCAGATTATACCCTTATTCCTGGATTTATACAAACGCACATACATTTATGCCAGACTTTATTCAGGGGTTTTGCAGACGATCTTGAACTTCTTGACTGGCTTCAAAAAAGAATTTTCCCGTTTGAAAATTCGCATACAAAAAATTCTCTCCGCGCTTCGGTTAAACTTGGATTGAACGACCTGATATCGGGTGGAACAACTACTATTTTGGATATGGGCACGTTAAGAAATCAGGAAATAATCTTTGAAGAGCTTACTGCTTCTGGGATGCGTGCATTTGCCGGAAACTGCATGATGGACCAGAATGAATTGTATCCGTCATTCAGGGAATCAACTGAGTGGAATCTTAAAT
Organism: Ignavibacteriae bacterium HGW-Ignavibacteriae-3; assembly: GCA_002839795.1. Lineage (GTDB taxonomy): Bacteria > Bacteroidota > Ignavibacteria > Ignavibacteriales > Melioribacteraceae > Fen-1258. Next base: position 5,986 of record PGYS01000075.1, read on the forward strand.
CAACGTATGAGTGGGCAAAAGCATTTCATGATTCGAACAATGGTAAAATTAAATTCGGATTCGCACCTCGCTTCGTCCTTTCATGCAGCGAGAAACTGCTGAGGGACACTAAAGCAATGATGAAAGATTTTCCTGATTCGGTATTCCACACTCATTCTTCCGAAAATAAATTAGAAGTGGAAACTGTCCGGCGAATGACCGGCAAGGAAAATGTCGAGTATTTTGATTCAATCGGTATCCTTGATTCGCATACAGTCCTCGCTCATTGCATTCATTTGAATGATACTGAAGTGAAAACGTTAAAGAAAAAATCTGCCAGGATTTCACACTGTCCTTCATCAAATATGAAACTCGGATCCGGTGTTGCAGACATTCCTAAATATTTAAAAGATGGCATCTCAGTATCTCTTGGTGCCGATGGTGCCCCGTGCAACAATGGCCTGAGTGCATTTAACGAGATGCGGCTGGCAGCACTTATCCAAAAACCTGTTCACGGCCCTACTGCTATGGACTCATTAACGGTCTTTCGCCTTGCTACAATTGAAGGGGCAAAAGCGCTTCATATTGAAAAAGCAGTCGGGAGTATTGAAATTGATAAGAAGGCCGATCTTGTACTTCTGGATCTCGAAAGAGCGGACCAGCCGCTTCAGCTGGATAATTCATCGGTACCGACGGATGAAAATCAGATTTATTCAAGTATTGTTTATTCCGCATCCAAAGAGAATGTGAAAAGTGTGCTGTTAGACGGTAATTTTGTTGTAAATGAGGGTAACAACCTTTTGTACGATGAAAAAAAGATACTGGCCGATGCAAAAAAAGAATTCACCCAACTATTAAAAACTATTAATAACTAATGAAAATTATTTTTGCCACACAGAATAAGGGTAAATCGGAAGAAGTAAAAGCAATTTTTTCCGGTTCCGGGATTGAAGTATTCTCACTCTATGATCTGGGAAACAATATTGATATTGAAGAACATGGAAAAACTTTCCGGGAGAATGCTTTCATTAAAGCCAAAACTGTTTATGATATTTATAAAGTGCCGGTTGTAGCTGATGATTCCGGATTGGAAATTGAACAACTTGACGGAAGACCCGGAGTTTATTCGGCAAGATATGCGGGTGATAATTGTACTTACATGGATAATAATTTAAAAGTTATTGATGAACTCAAAAATTTTCCGGAACCGCACAAGGCCAAATTTATAAGTTATGCAGTTTATTATGACGGTCGTCGCGAAATTGAATCCATAGGTGAGTTGCCCGGAATAATAATAAATGAAATGAGGGGTAAAAACGGTTTTGGCTACGACCCTGTTTTTATTCCTGATGGTTTTGATAAAACTATTTCAGAACTGGATTTTGATTTTAAAAATAAAATCAGCCATCGCGCCAAGTCTTTTGCTGTTCTTAAAGTAAAATTGATATCAACCGATTAGTCTTCAATATCTGATTATAGATTTCTATATTTATTTCAGATTTTTTATCAGAAAATTCATTATCTAAGATAAAGGCAAATATTCTATGGAATGGCTAATACTAATAGCATGGATACTGATTATTAATGGTGGATTGGGTGGTCAATACATTCTTAATTGGATGGGTAATCAGCCTAAGTATGTTGGCAATCAGCCGGTCGGGGTATCTCCGGGTGTAATGACCTGGTGGAGAGAATTATCAAAACTTACTTGGGCAGTAATTGCCGTTGCAACAGAATTAATCCGCGGTAAGAACAGTAAATATTTATGGCCGGGTGCCGTATCTATGGCAACAATTATCATCTGCGCTTTCACCGGAGTTATAGAAAATATCGGATTCTTTTATTTACCCAGATTTTATTCACCTCACCTTTATGCCCCGTATGTAAATGTATATCTGATTCTGCTTCCTTTCTTCGGGAAGTTTCTCTTCGATGCCGCAATCAGAAAAGAACATTGGATTGGTATATCGCTTGTTGTAGTTGGACTTGCAGCACCTCATATTCCGTGGCTGATAGGAACAAATACCGCAGCGGACAATGCACTTGATTTTACAGCAATAATTTGGATTCTCATCATCAACGCATGCCTGTGTTCTCAACAAATATTAAACAATAAAACCGTCCAAACGGCCAAACAGGGTGTGGGGCCAAACGCATTAGTTCTATGGCGGGAAATTTGGAAAATGATTTTCATTACTTCGGCTTTATTCATTTTTCCGCTTATCGGCAATATGATTCGGGTTAATATTCCGGATCAGGTCCCTATAACCGTATTCGAAACCAGAGTTCTGGCAAAAGTCGATGAAGGTAAAAAAGAGCTTCTACTCCAATCATACGATAAGACTTCAGATGGTTACGTTTTAAAAAATAATTTATCGGAAGAGGTTGAATCCGATATAGAGGCTACTTTTTCTGCTGCAGAATACAATAGATTTTTTGCCCTTTTCTCAGGAAGTATAATTCCTAAAAACTGGTGGCCCATTTTATTCGTAATTGCCGCCGGTCTAACGGGTTATATTTACAGCTTCGGATTTTTCAAGCTGTCAAAATTTTCCGCACATTTCTGGGTTCCTTACACAAATGTCTGGCTGGCATTCCTTCCCCTCATAATGCTGTTATTCGGAAAAGAGGTCACCCTCTTTCAGGTTATCGGGGCTGTGATCGTAACGGCCGGACTCATGGTGGGAGTTTCAGATTTCAACCGGAATAAAGTTGAGGAGATTGAGAAAAAGTATAAGTAAAATAATTTTATAATCAGATTAAGCCGGATAATTCTCCGGCTTTTTTATTTTTCAGCTATCACAACCTGAGTCAAACCGAAAGTAAGAGAATACTTCTCAACTTTAGAAAATCCGCATTCCTTAAAAATTGCCGGCAGATCGACTTTCCTATCAAACTCGCCCACAGATTCCGGCAGATAGGTGTATGCCTCTTTATCATTTGAAATTAATCTCCCGATGAATGGAAGGACTTTATTAAAATAAAATAGATAAAAATTCCTGACTACTGAATTTGTCGGCAGCCGGAATTCGAGTACTGTTACTTTCCCATTTAATGAAAGAATTCTGCTGAAGGATCTGAAAGCTTGAGGAATATCGTAAAAGTTCCTTACGCCGAAAGCTACTGTGATATTTGTGAATGAACTGTCTTTAAAGGGAAGAAATTCAGCAACAGATTCAACTGATTTTCCCCGGATCCAATCTGCTTTCTTGCTGAAAAGCGAGAGCATGTTAAAGGAAAGATCGGCACCGTAAATCTCTTCAACTCCGGATTTTTTTGCTGTGATTGCAAAATCTCCCGTCCCGCATGCTATATCCAGTAATATTGATTTAGAAGTCATACCAGTGAGCTTAATGGCCTTTTTGCGCCAATAAAGATCAACACCCGCGCTTAAGAAATGATTTAGAAAATCATATCTATGCGAAATTGAGTCAAATATTCTTCTTACCTGTGATTTTTTATTTGTTTCTTCCATCTTACCGATCTTATTGCTAATTTTTAAGTGTGACTGAACTGATTAATAAATTTCTTTTATTAATTGAGAATTACAATGTCCACAGGACGGATTGTATATAAATTAAATTGAGCCAGACAAATTTATGGATAATTATTTAAAAGCCTTAAAACAAAATGTTTGCTCCATCTGCGTTGATTCGAACGCAAAAGGGGGATGTACACTTAACGAGAAAGAAACCTGCGCCGTAGAACTCTTTTTGCCGGAGATAGTTAATGTCATTCACAGTTCTCATTCTGAAGATTTTAGGGAACTCTATCTTGAATTACAAGAAACTGTATGCGTTAAATGCCGTACTCAGGAGGACGGAAACTGCTATCTTCGTGAGGATGCAAATTGTTCGCTGGACAGATATTTTTCGCTTATAGTTGAGACAATTCAAAAAGTTGACGCAGGACTTATTAATTAACGCTTTGAGGGTTCTCAATTTTAGCTTTCCACCAAAAGTAAATATATTTGCCGCTCCAGAGTGTTAAGACCATAAAAATTACTCCCCCTATCAAATCCGCAACGTAATGGTATCGTAAATAAACTGTGGCAAAAATCAGCAGCGTTCCGTTGATAATAAAAAACCATCTTGCTTTACTCTTAAACTTTACAGAAAGAAACATCACGAGCAGTGTCATTTGAGTATGTCCGCTAGGGAAACAATCTCTCTGAACTATCGCGGATGGATTTAATGTCCCGGCCGGAATTCCCTCGGCACTGTTCACAACTTCACGCAGAAAATCAGTTATAAATAAACCGGGCATTTCAATGTTATTCATTCCAAAATCATGTAGAGTAAATCGGGGTCCGATCGCGGGAACCAGATTGTATCCAATAAAAGAAAGGCAAAATCCATAAACTAAAATGAAGGCCGAATAATTTAATTCTTCTTTTTTCTTTCTGAGTTTGAAATCAATCCCCAGAATTACAGGAAGGAAGAAAAACGTTCCATAAACTATCTGCAGAAGTTCCGTTAGATACGGATTGGCGATTTTATACAGTTTTACGGTCGGATCAAATCCTAAAATAAATCTGTCAAAATCAATTAGGGCACCGTCGTAAGTCATCCCGCGGATCGGGTCTATCATTGTATGCAGTTCTTTGAACATGAGAAAAACGAAAGGAACTAAATACCATAAGTGTAACTGCCGCCAGATGAATCTTTTTGTTTTAGTTTCCTGTGATGCAGAAACAAACGCAAAAATAATAATTAGCAAATTGAAGGTGATATTAAACAGCCATTCCTGTATTCTACCGCTGTAAACAAGATTTAATGCTGTCATTAAAATTAGAAAAATTGTTACAGCAAAATCTGCGGGGCTCAAATTCTTAATGATGTTTTTTAATCCGGACATTTCAGTTTTTATAAGGATTTATTACTTCACCTGTTTTTGAATTATTCTTGTAAGCTCAACAAATTCTATTATAGTCAATTCTTCTGCCCGACGGGAGGCGTCGAACTCATTTGAATCAATTCTTATTTCCTTGAACATACTGTTGCCGAGGGAGTTCTTTAATTTCTTCCTCCTGTTCCCGAAGGCCGCTTTTACAACCTGAATGAATAATTTGAAATCCAGATCTTCGGGAAGCTGTTTTTCGAAATTCAGATGAATGATCGCTGAATCCACGTTCGGTTTGGGATAAAATACATTGGGCGAAATCTTAAAGCATAATTTAGTATCAGCAAAAAAATTAAGAAGAACTCCAAGTATTCCGTAATCATCGCTTTTTTCTTCGGCAGTAATTCTCCGGGCAACCTCGAATTGAACCATCATCATCGCGTCGCTAACCAACCGGCGGTTCTCAATTAATTTGAAGAGAATCGGAGATGTGATATTATAAGGTATGTTCCCGATGATTCGTACGGGTTTCTCGTCAGCAAACCTGTTCATATCCATTTTTATAAAATCTTCATGGATAACATGAATTGACGGATAACTGAGGGCCAGACTTTCCACTACACGGTTGTCTATTTCAACCGCGTACAATTTTTTTGTTAATGGCATTAGCTCGGCGGTCAAAGCACCCGTTCCGGGACCAATCTCGATAACGGTATCGGACTGTCCGGGATTGAATTCCTCAATAATCTTCCTGATAATATTCTTATCAACAAGATAATTCTGCCCAAATCGCTTAAGAGGTCGGGGTTTTGACATTAACTTTATATTAATTTTGAATTTTCTCTGTGCAATATAAATTTCTTAGCTTTAATTTATAGCCACAAATTTATTTTATTTATAGGCGACCGGTTAAATGTTCGAAATAATTTTCCTCGTAAGTGTATCCATTTATTTTATACAGCTGTTTGTTTTCAGTATCGGAGCGGGCAGGAAGTATCCAAAATTGCCGGATGAACAATTGCCGACTGTTACGGTTGTAGTGGCAGCCCGTGATGAAGAGAAGAATATTCTCGATTGTATAAAATCGTTGGACAAATTAATATATCCCGAAGGCAAATTAGAGATCATTATAGTAAATGATCATTCCACAGATAAGACAGATGAGATCATTGAATCCTTCATCAAGGATAAGCCTCGTTTTAAGAAACTCATTCCCGTTGCCTCAATTGGGTCATTGAGAGGAAAAACAAATGCCCTTGCCAACGCCATAAAAATCGCGACGGGTGAAATAATTCTTACGACGGATGCAGATTGTATGGTGTCTCCAACATGGGCCAAGACACTAGCTTCATATTATAAGGAGGATGTGGCCTTTGCAGGAGGATTTACATCGCAGGAGGATTACAATACATTTGCAGGAATGCAGGCCATCGATTTCGTGTATCTCCTCGCGGTAGCAGGCGGGACTATTAATTTGGGAAAACCACTAAGCTGTATAGGTAATAACATGTCCTACCGAAGAAGTGTTTATGACGAGATAGGAGGATACGAAGGCTTGCCATTTTCAGTCACTGAGGATTTTAATCTTCTGATGGCGGTTCATGATCTGAAGAAATACAAAATTATTTATCCGTTAGACGTGGATTCATTAGTGATATCGAAGGTATGTCCGGATTGGAAAACGCTGTACTGGCAGAAGAAAAGATGGGGAGTCGGAGGTATGAAGAGCGATCTGATCGGATATTCAGTTATGGCGTGGGGTTATATCGTCCACGGAATGATGCTGATGATTCCTTTCTTTTTCTCTCCGGCGGTCTTATATTTGAGCGTCTTCAAAATCTTAATTGACTACTATTTCGTAAAACCGGTCTTCAACAAATTAAAATTGAAGATGCGGATCAAACATTTTCTCGCGTTTGAATTATATTTTATTATCTATGTCTTGATATTGCCTTTCATTGTTCTCCCGAATCGTAAAGTGAAATGGAAAGGAAGAACGTTTTAATAAAAATTAACGGACCGTCATGAAAAAATATTTAGTGATTACTTTCTTTGTTCTTTCACCTTTTCTATTGAATGCACAGACACCCGCTGAAACTGAGATTATACTATTCCCCAGCGATCTTACGGTTCATCCCTTTGCAGCCAATCAGCTGGAGCCGAAGCTTGGATTTGATTTCAAGACTATCGGTAATGAACTCTGGCTCAATATCGGTAATTCGATGGATCTGATCAGAATAAAAAATGACGGTCAATATTTCTCCTTTGGAGCGGATCTTTTCACTTGGACTCTTTTAAAGAGAGAGGACAATTTCCATTTTCCCGTGGATGCTGTTGATTACATGTTCGGCGTGAACATGGCCTATATTACACGCATACACGATTATTCATTCGGAGGCAGGGTTAGAATAAGTCACATATCCGCCCATTTTGTTGATGGTCATTATGATGGTTCTAAAAAACAATGGAAAGACGGACTGGATCCGCGTGTGTACAGCCGTGAATTTATCGAACTGCTCGGATTTTATTCTTTTTACAACCTAAGAATTTTTGTGGGCGGCACGTATTTGTTCCATGTCGATCCGTCAACTATTGGTAGAGGTATGTTGCAGACAGGATTCGAATATTATATGAAAGATGCCTTGGCTTACAATCTTTCCCCTTTCCTGGCGGCGGATGGAATTTTAAAAATTAAAGACAACAGCAGAAATTTTACATTTAATCTGGGAGTGAAATTTGGGGAAATTGACGGGAGAGGGCTAAGACTTTATTACCAATATTATAACGGATATGATATAAACGGCGAATATTATAATTTTAAGAGAGAATATTCCTCTATCGGGTTTAATCTGGATCTCTGATATGTCTGAAAACTATTTTGATTCTTTTACGCAATCAATCCCTGAAAAAAAACCGTGGCAGAGATATCTTCTTCACCTGGGATTGTTTTTAGTTACATCCGTTACAACTCTTCTGGCAGGAATAGAATGGACGACGGGTAAAGCGGGACCGTTCGAATTAACTGATTTCTATCAGGGATTGCCTTACACTCTCTCGATACTTTTCATTTTGGGCGTTCATGAATTCGGGCACTATTTTGCGGCTGTTTATCACAAGGTAAAGGTTACGCTGCCGTATTTTATTCCATTCCCTCCGATCCCGGGCTTCATCAATTTCGGAACTATGGGAGCCGTTATTAAAACTAAATCGGTTATCCCAACTAACAAGGCTATGTTTGATATCGGGGTTGCCGGGCCCGTGAGCGGATTTATTGCCTGCCTATTAGTATTAATTTACGGGTTTACAAATCTTCCGGGTCAGAATTACCTGCTCCAGATTCATCCGGATTATTTTTCACCCGAATATGGTAAAAATGCCATCGGCCTTGAATTCGGGAATACACTGTTATTTGTTATTATGAAAAATATTTTCGTAAATCCTTCCCAATTTTTTCCGCCTATGAGTGAAATTTATCATTATCCATACTTATGTGTCGGATGGTTCGGTCTCTTTGTTACCGCAATGAATTTAATTCCGGTAGGACAGTTGGACGGCGGTCATATTATCTACAGTATGTTCGATGAAAAGAAACAGGAAGCTATTGCAAGTATCTCAATGATAATATTAATTGTTCTGGGAGTAGTGGGAGTAATTAATCCAATATTTAATCTTGGATTGCATTTCGGCTGGAGCGGATGGCTGTTCTGGGCACTGATTTTATATTTTTTTATTAAGGTCAAACATCCACCTGTACAGCATTTTGAGGAACTCAGCCCGGGGCGTAAAATGCTGGGTTACGCGGCAATTCTGATCTTTATTCTGTCATTCTCGCCTACACCCCTGATCCTATCATTCTGATGGAGCTGAGAAAATTGACTTGACTATCTTATCAAACATCTTTTAATTTGTTGTCAAGAAAAAGGGAAAGAATATAGAAACGATTGCTACGGTTTATTTTTAGTCTAATTCATTAACAGGAACGGCAATTTTTCTATATGTTTTCTAACAGACACCATATTATCAGCAGTTTAACCATCTCCAACCGTTACCTCTTACAAAGAAATTTTCTTCTTATTGTTTTAATTTTATTTTTAGCGTTATCCTGCGCGAAAATTCCCGATGGAATTGTAGAGCCCCTGAATGCGGATTATTCTGTAATTGCCGTTACAGCTCCGTCTGCGGTAAATTATCTGCCGAATGACTCTTCCGTTGTGGCCTCCGTCCGCATTATTAACACTTCGTCGGTCAGCCGTGTATGGTGCAAGGTAAGTTCGCTCGATGGATTAATCCTGATAGCCGGACAGGTCATATTATATGACGACGGGAACGTTTCCGGAAATGGCGATCAGGCAAAAGGCGATGGAATTTATTCAGGAAAGTTTGTTATGGGGAAACTGAAACCGAAAGGAAAATATCAGATAGAGTTTTTTGTTGAAAATAATATTCAGCAGCCGCCTGCAAATGTAAAAAAGGTCGGAGCTCAAATTTTTAACTTCGATAATATTCAGATTAATCTGGCTCCTGTGATTGCAAATTTAATTCTCGCGTCATCTGTTAACCGCGGCGACTCGTTTATTTTCTCCATCAAAGTTACAGATCCGAATGGCCTGACTGATATAATGCAAGTTTACTTTAAACTCTACCGCCCGGACGGGTCTCCTGTGCTCAACGGAACCGACGACTACTTTCTTATGGTGGATAATGGCGATCTTAATTTTGGGGACCAAACCGGAGGAGACGGAATTTATTCTTTTAAAAATTCTTTTGGATTGACTGCACCTACCGGTTCCTGGAAATTTGAATTTGGCGCAAACGATCGTGGCGGTCTCACAAGTAATATTCTGATTCAAAATGTTATGGTTAACTAATGAGAAAAAATATCGCTACATATCTTCTTATTTTAATTTCCGCCAATATTCTCGCGCAAGGAATTCCGACCGATTATG
>PGYS01000076.1 GCA_002839795.1 Ignavibacteriae bacterium HGW-Ignavibacteriae-3
AACGCGGAAAACTCATCGGGACACTTCAGATTGTCGGCGATGGAGAGTACGGATTTATTGTATTGAAGAACAAGGATATAAAAGATGTTTTTGTTACGAGAAAGAATTTCCACACTGCTTTCGACGGAGATTTAGTTGAAATCTCACTGATCGCATCGCGTCGGGGCGGAAAAAATCTTGAAGGTGAAATAGTAAATATTGTTGAGCGGAAAAGAAAAGAGATTGTGGGTACCTTACATAAGAACCATTCCTTTTATTTCATCAAGCCGGATGATCAGAAAATACACCGGGATATTTATATCGCTCCAGAGAAATTATCCGGAGCCGTTAAAGGCGATAAAGTTGCAGTGAGTGAAATTGAATGGAAATCTGCCCATCAGAATCCCGTGGGGATTGTTAAAGAATTATTGGGCAAAGCCGGAAGTTTTGATGCCGAGTTATCATCGATTGCCCGGGAATTCGGTTTAACATATAAATTTCCAAAAGAAGTTCTAAAAGAAGCAGAAGGAATCCAGGAAATTATCCCGCCGACTGAAATCAGAAAAAGACTTGATCTAAGAGACAAAGTTGTTTTTACAATTGACCCGGATGACGCGAAAGATTTTGACGATGCGGTCTCGATTGAAGACCTCCCCGGAGGCAATTTTCAGGTCGGGATTCACATCGCTGACGTAAGCCATTATGTACGCGAAGGTACTGCCATTTATACGGAAGCCGAACGCCGAGCTACCAGTGTTTATCTTGTTGGAAAAGTAATTCCAATGCTTCCGGAAAAATTATCGAATACAATCTGTTCGCTCGTTCCGAATAAGGACCGCCTGACATTCACCGTATTAGTAGAACTTTCTCCACGCGGTAAAATTGTCTCATATCAAATCCACAAATCGATAATTAACAGCAAGAGAAGATTTACTTATGATGAAGTTCAAAAAATCATAGAGAATGAGGATGGGGAGCTTTGGGAGGAAATAAATAAACTCAACAAGGTGGCTCGAACTTTACGTGCAAAAAGAATGTCCAAGGGCAGTATAAATTTCTTTTCTCCTGAAGTTAAATTTATCCTGGATAAAAATGGAATTCCGGTCGATATAAAGATCAAAGAAGTTCGTGACAGCCATAAGCTGGTTGAGGAATTTATGCTTTTGGCCAATCAGATTATTGCTCAGCATGTGAAAATAAAAGAGAACAAAAAGTCGGTTCCGTTTGTTTATAGGATACATGATCTTCCTGATAAGGAAAAAATAACGGAATTTGCCCGTTTTGTTAAATCACTCGGATATCATTTTGATCCAAATTCGGCGAACAAAGCTAAACAGTTTCAGATGCTTTTAACGGAGGTTACCGGAAAGGAAGAGGAAGCCGTCGTAAATGAGGTTGCAATCCGGTCGATGGCAAAGGCAGTTTATTCGACAAAAAATATCGGCCATTACGGATTAGGTTTCAAATATTATACCCATTTCACTTCCCCGATCCGGCGGTTTCCGGATTTAATTGTCCATAATCTCATTTTTAAATTTAATATGAATATTATGGAGAAAAATTTATCGCTGGAAGAATTGGAAGAAATTTGTGATCATTCGTCCGCGCAGGAACGCAATGCAGTTAATGCGGAACGTTTATCGGTGAAACTCAAACAGATAGAGTATCTAAAAAATAAGATCGGGGAAGAATTTCACGGTGTTGTAAACGGAATTACTCACTTCGGAATTTTTATTGAACTTAGCCATACTTTATCTGAAGGATTGATTAGGTTAAGAGATATGCAGGATGACTATTATGTTTACGATGAAAAGAACTACTCTATAATCGGCAAAAGATCAGGAAGAAGAATCCGTCTCGGAGATAAAGTTAATGTAAAACTTATTCGTGTCGATTCAGAGAGACGCGAAATCGATTTCATACTGTTGGAATCTTAAATTTTAAAAAGGTGGTAATTGATGAATAAACTTTTTTACTCAATTGCATTGTGTTTACTGATCACTACTGTTTCCTCCGCTCAGTTCGGGCAGAATAAAGTGAATTATAAGGAATTCGACTGGTTCTATATTCAGACCGAGCATTTCGATATCTATTTTTCCAAGGGTGGAGAAAAGATCGCGGAATTCACGGCGTCTGCTTCAGAGGATGCACTGAAACAAATTCAAAATGACATTAACTATCAGCTTACCAGCAGAGTTACTTTAATAGTATATAATTCTCACAACGATTTCCAGGAAACAAATGTAACCGATGAATATACAGGAAAAGGTACGGGTGGATTTACCGAGCCGTTCAAAAACCGGGTAGTATTTCCTTTTGAGGGTTCCTATAAAAAATTCCAGCACGTAATCGCCCACGAGCTTGTACACGCCGTAATGAGGGACATGTATTTCGGAGGAACTGTTCAGAATATAATAGCCAAGGGAATTACACTTCAGCTTCCCTTGTGGTTCATGGAAGGAAGCGCAGAATATCTCGCCCAGGGATGGGAAACCAATACAGACATGTTTATTCGAAATTCAATTATCAGTGAAACGCTTCCGGATATAAATCAGTTGAACGGCTATCTTGCATACCGAGGCGGGCAGTCAGTCTTCAAATATATTGCTGATACATACGGTAGACAAAAAGTCGGAGAACTTTTAAATAATGTACAGAGCGCCGGATCTCTTGAGTCGGCAATGAAAACCACCATTGGAATCAGCATTGAAGATCTTAATGAACGTTGGAAGAAAAGTTTGAAAAAGGAATTCTGGCCCGATGTTGCCACTACCCAGGATCCCGATGAATTGTCAAGAAGGCTGACCGATAACAAAAAGATTGGCGGTTTTTATAATACAAGTCCTGTTATCTCTCCTCAAGGTGATAAAATTGCCTTCATATCGGATCGGGATATTTATTTGAATGTATATGTTATGAATGCGCACGATGGAAAAATAATTAAGAAAGTTGTGGAAAGCGGATGGACAAATGATTTTGAAGAATTAACTGTACTTCATCCTTCGCTTACATGGGCGCCGGACAACAAACGAATAGCTCTTTCTTCTACCAGCGGCGGTTTCGATGTCATTACAATTATTGATACAGAGACAGATGTAAGCTACTCTTTGCCGTTCAATTTAATCGGGATTGAATCTGTGAACTGGTCACGGGACGGAAACAGAATGGCTTTTATTGGACAAACCGCGGAGCAGTCTGATATTTATATTTATGATTTTTTAACCCGGGAGTTAACTAATATAACTAACGATATCTACAGCGAGGCGGAACCTATATGGACTCCTGACGGCAAGAGAATAATTTTCTCGTCTGACAGAGGCGGCGATTTAGTTCAATCAGTCCCTACTCATGATTTCGATATGTATAAGCATAATTATAAACAGCTCGATCTTTACTCCATAAATGTCGATAGTAAAAAGATCGACCGGATAACAGACTGGGAATTGAGTAATGAGAAATATGCCGCGGTATCCGCGGACGGGAAGGAAATTCTTTTCGTATCGGACAAGAATGGCATAAATAACATTTACCGGAAAAAAATAATATCCAGCAATCAGGACAGTGTAAAATCCTCCGTTGATTATACTGCCAAACCTATTACAAATTCTCAAAGCGATTTAGGACAGCTTTCAACTACTTATGACGGGAAAAAATTAGTGTTCACAGCCTTATATAATATGGGTTACAATATTTTCCTCATGAATAACCCGTTTGATTTGAGCCTTGGTGCCGACACTTTGGTAACAACAAAATACATGGCCGGTCTTATTAGTGCGAAAGATAAAAAGGCAAATTTAAAATCAGTCCGGTTGGCCTCGGCTGATGATTCCGTTAGAACCAATCAGCAAACTGAGATTGATTCAGTAGCGCAAAAAGCTAATCCGAAAATATTTATCGGACAGTACATAAGTGACAAAAAATTTGAGTCGGATTCAGTTAATAACGCGTACAGGAAATATGTTTTTTCGAATGATGCAATAGAAAATGACAGCTTAAGGCTTGAAAAAAGAAAACAAATCTTTAAAGCGGAACTTGATGAGAACGGAAATTTTCTTGTCAATAAATATAAAATTAATTTTTCGCCCGATCTCATTTACGCCAATGCAGGGTACAGTACTTTTTACGGTCTGCTGGGAACAACCGTTCTTTCATTCAGCGACGTTCTTGGTAATCACCGCCTGATTGGTCAGACAAGTCTGCAGATCGATATAAAGAACAGTGATTACGGTCTCGCTTACTATTATTTGAAGGAAAGACTTGACCTTGGCATACAAGCGTTTCATACGGCACGTTTTCTGTATAAAGACGGATTTTTCGGGTCTGAACTCTATCGGTTTACAAATTTCGGGCTTATTGGAATGGCAAGTTACCCGCTTGACCGGTTTCATAGGGTGGACTTTGGGGTAAGTGTACTCAGTGTGAGCTCGGATAATCTCGACAATCTCAATATTCCCTCTGAACGCAATACCTACACTCTTCCCTCTATGAGTTTTGTTCAGGATAATGTTTTATGGGGTTACACTTCCCCGATAGAAGGAACAAGATATTCAATCACCATGTTCGGCGATCCGGGATTTGTTAGAAAGAGCCAGAGTTTTTATTCTTTGACTTTCGATTACAGAAAATATTTCAGATTCTTTTTCGATAACGGTTTTGTTTTCAGATTATCCGGCGGTTATTCTGGCGGGGCAACCGCGCAAAGATTTTTTATTGGAGGAACTGAGAATTGGATAAACCGGACATTTTCCACAGGCGGTATTCCGATATCAAGCGCGAGTGATTACGCATTTCTTTCCCCCGCCCTTCCCTTAAGAGGTTATGATTACGCGGAGCGCATCGGAAGCAAATACGGTTTGGTGAATCTCGAACTTCGTATCCCGATCATCCGGTATCTTCTTACAGGAGGATTGCCTTTATTCTTCCAGAATATTCTCGGAGTCGCATTCATAGATGCGGGCTCGGCATGGGATAGTACCGACAAACTTCAACTCATAGGCAGGAATAACAACGGTTCGATAGTTTCAAAAGATCTTTTGATTGGAACCGGAGTCGGATTCCGGTTATATATGCTCTTTCTGTGGAGACTTGATGTCGCATGGAAGTATGACTTAAATAAATTTTCCGAACCAAGGTATTTAATTTCAATCGGATTGGATTTTTGACGGCAGTTCTCCGTCTATAATGTATTATTTTGTTTCAGCAGAGTTGTCAGATTCTTTTTTTGTACTTTTTTTATAATCTGTCTGATAAAATCCGCTTCCCTTAAATATCGGTGCGGAACCCGCGCCGATAAGTCTTTTAACGTGCCCATTGCAGTTAGGACAAACCGCGAGCGGTTCTTCTGTAATCCGCTGAAAATGTTCAAATACGTTTCCGCAGTCGATACATTTATAATCATAAGTTGGCATATCATTTCCTTTTTAAACATTTAATTCGGGCGCAAAAATAATCAGTTGGCCCGTTAAATCAAACTCCTATTTTGTTAATCGTTTTTTTCGCATATTTGTTCAAAAAAAAACAGGACTTATGAACCGCATAAAAATGCCCGTCTTTCTAATCTTTTTTTTACTCTTCATTAACGGCTGCCTTAATTACACGCAGATTACAACAATAAGAAAAGACGGATCCGGTAATATGTTCATTCATTACTGGATGAAATGGTCGTCGTCAAAGGATTCCTCGTTAGTTGAACAACTCGGCATCTTCAGTAAGGATTCTGTTTATAAGGAATTTTCCTCCGAGTACAGTTCAATAAAAAAAGTTGAGGTTTTTAAAGATTATAATGACAGTACAATTCATACCCAGGTCTCACTAGATTTTAATAGCCTTGATTCATTAAACCGTACACCGGCTTTCCGTAAATCTGAATTGTCTATCAAGGACGGATCAAAGAACACAAAAATATTCTCTCAGTTTGTACCGCCAATTGCAACGGGATTCGGATTTGAGAGTAAAAATTTCTCTATTACATACATTTATTACCTGCCGGGAGAAACTCTAAGCCATAATGCTACTGAGATTGAGAGAAATAAACTATCATGGAAATTCTCCCCGGACGATATAGGAACAGGAAAATATATTACCGCAACATACCGTCCTTTCAAACTTCAGGAGACTCCTGTCTGGATCTATTTTTGCGCTTTGGGTGTTTTTTTGGTGGTAATTGTATTTCTTTTCAGCAAAAGAATGAAATAAACGCTGATTGGCCGTCAAAACAGATATACGTTTCATTTGACACGCCACGCTGATTTCTTTATATTTGCCCACTGTTTTTTGAACAATATAAGATAAATTTACAATTGGAGCAGCAGCCGCTCATATTTTCCGGCACCTCTAACAGAGAATTAACCGGAAAAATCTGCAATTATTTGAACTTGGCCCCCGGCATAATTGACTTCAGGACTTTTAGTGACGGTGAGATTTGGGTTAAGTTCATGGAAAATGTAAGAGGACGGGATGTGTTTATTGTTCAGTCCACGCATCCGCCCGCAGAAAATCTTATGGAGCTGCTTATCACAATTGATGCGGCTAAAAGAGCGAGCGCTACAAGAGTTACTGCCGTAATTCCTTATTTCGGGTACGCCCGTCAGGATAGAAAAGATCAGCCACGAGTTGCCATTTCGGCAAAGCTTGTGGCTAATTTAATTACAACTGCAGGAGCTGACAGAGTTATTACGATGGACCTGCATGCGGCACAGATTCAGGGATTCTTTGATATTCCTTTTGATCACTTGTATGCTTCACCGGCGTTTACCGGAATTTTCAAGGAGCAGCCGAAAAATCTTGTTGTTGTTTCTCCTGATTTGGGAGGCATTAAACTCGCACGGTCATATGCCAAAAGACTGGAAGCAGGACTTGTTGTTATAGATAAGAGAAGACCAAAGCCTAATTTAGCCGAAACGATGAATATCATCGGTGATGTTGCAGACAAAAATGTTCTTATAGTAGATGACCTGATTGATACCGGCGGTACATTTGTAAATGCCGTTTCAGCATTGAAAGAACGGGGCGCCCTGGAAATCTACGGTGCCATTACACACCCTCTTCTGTCAGGTGATGCCATTAAAAGAATTAATGAGTCTGAACTAACAAAACTATATGTAACCGACAGCATCCCGCTTAAATACGGGGCCGGCGGCAAAATAGAAATACGGTCAGCTTCCGAACTATTTGCGGAAGCAATAATTCGTTCCAACAGGAATGAATCAATTAGTTCATTATTTGAAATAGACAAAAGTTAGACGAGAAATTATTCTGGGAGATAATTAAGCAATGTCAGAAATACTAGTAAACGGAAACAAAAGAACTCTTTCAACCAAAGGTGCAAATAACCAGTTGAGGAGAGACGGAAACGTGCCGGGAATCTTTTATATGAAAGGTCTTGAACCTATTCCGGTATTTATTTCGGAAAAAGCACTTAAACCTATCGTTTTCACAGCAGAGGCGCACATCATTAATTTGAAAATAGACGGTGCAGATGAGCATAAATCAATTTTGAAAAATGTCCAATTCGATCCTGTTACGGACCGTGTTGTACATTTCGATTTACTTGGTATTTCTGCAGATCAGGAAATTGAAATTGAAGTTCCGGTTGTCTTTGAAGGACAGTCGAAAGGCGTTAAAGACGGCGGTATCGTTCAGCAGTCGATACACAAAGTTACGGTATCCTGTCTGCCCCGCCATATTCCTGAACATATAGCTATTAATATTACTGATCTGGGAATTAATGATGCAGTACATATTCGCGATCTTTCAATTGAGAATGTAAAATTCCTGCAGAATCCTGAAGTCATAATTGTATCAGTAGTTCTGCCTCGTGCGGCTGTTGAACCTACTCCTGCAACTGAGGTCGCTGGTGAAGAACCTGCAGAACCTGAAGTAATCGGCAAAGGCAAGCAGACTGACGAAGAGGAATAATTTAGTTGTATCTGGTTGTAGGTCTGGGCAATCCCGGTTCGAAATATGAATATACCCGTCATAATATCGGGTTTCAGATAATCGACAGGTTCGCTCAGAAAAATGGTTTAAATTTCAGATCCTCAAAAAAGGATTATTATTATTCGGAAGGTGTGATAAACTCTTCCGAATTTTTTTTGGTTAAACCCGTCTCCTATATGAATATGAGCGGTGTTCCCTTACTGGACTTTTTGGAGGAACACCCTGTGCAATATGAAAATATTCTTCTGCTTGTCGACGATGTAAATCTATCCGTCGGTGATATCCGGCTGAGGAAAAGCGGAAGCGACGGTGGACATAACGGAATTAAATCCATTATTTACCAGTTGCAGAGTGACTCCTTCCCGCGTTTGCGTTTCGGAATCGGAAGTGAATTTGAGAAGGGTGAGATGGCAGGATTTGTTCTTGATACTTTCAAAAAAAAAGAAAGTGAATTGGTTGAAAGAGGGCTGAATTTTTCTGTTGAGCTGATCGGTAAATTTATATCCGGGGGATATAAACCGATGCTTGACTTTTACAGCCTTTCCGGGAAGAAAGCAACAACTGAAAATGATGATTCATTGGGTCAAAAGGGGGAAAAAGAACCAAACGAATCTGATTCAGATACGAATTAAATTTTTATTTATTGAATAAATTATTGCAAGGCTTCTTAAATAATCCTATTTTTGAGGTCTATTTATAAACCCTTCTCCCCGTTTAGACGGGGGGACAAAGACCATAGGGAGGTGAGTATCACAATGCGTAAGAGAACCTACGAAAGCGTTGCTATCATTAACGCCACACTTGAAGACGAACAAATCGAATCAACCATTTCCAGAATGCAGGAAACAATTACCACACACGGCGGTGAAATTCTTGATCTGGATAAGTGGGGAAGAAAACGTCTGGCATACCCAATCAACAAGGCCAAAAGCGGTTACTATGTTATCTTCAGATTTAATGCTTCTACCAACCTGATCGCTACATTGGAGCGGAATTACAGACTGGATGAAAATGTTATCCGTTATCTGACCATTCAGCTTGATAAATTTGCATTAGAAGCGATTGCTAAACAGAAAGAGACAGCCAAGAACGCTGAAGCTGCTGCTGCCGCAGAAGCTCAGGCAAAATCATTAGAAACCCAGGTATAACTTATTTAAGGAACGGAGGTAACGATGGCTGAACTTAAGATGCCAGAACTTAATACTGTTATTGTTGCGGGCAATTTGACAAAAGACCCGGTTTTTAGACAGACCTCAAATAATACACCGGTCGTGAATTTTCACGTTGCCGCAAATAGAAGATATAAAGACAGCAGCAATCAATGGCAGGAAGATGTTTGCTATGTTGGTGTTGTTGCCTGGAATAAATTAGCAGACAGTTGCAGAGACCGTCTTAGAAAAGGAAGCGCTGTGTTAATTGACGGAGAACTTCAAAGCAGAACTTTCAAAACTGAAGATGGAAAAAACCGTACAATCGTTGAGATCAAAGCAAAGAGAATTCAATTCTTGAATAAATTCGCGAAGTCAGCAGGCAACGGCGACGATGTCATTTCAGAATCGGACGAAGCTGACTACGAAGATAACTCATTCGATAAATTTCTAACAGATGAAGAATCAGACATAATGAAGAGTAACAAATCATGAGAAATGAAAGAAATAAAAACCAGAAAAAAGTTAAACGGGTCATCGATGGATATATCGATTATAAGGACTCCAAACAACTTGGAAGATTTTTAACCGATCAGGGAAAAATTATTCCTCGCAGAATTACCGGACTAACAGCTAAGCAGCACAGAGAGTTGGTTCAGGCAATCAAAAGAGCACGTCAATTGGCAATTTTACCATTTGTTTCAGAAGCAGTTAAGTAGGAGCGGCGATGAAAGTAATATTAAGAAGAAATTTTGACCAGCTTGGAAAAGTTGGAGATATTGTTGCCGTTAAAGACGGGTATGCAAGAAACTATCTTATCCCCCGTCAGATTGCTTATCAGGCAACAAAGGGAAATATATTAGCCCTTGAAGAAGAAAAAAAACAGATTGTTAAAAAAGAAGCTAAGGAACTGGAACTGGCTCAGAATCTGGCTAACGAAATCGAAAAAGTTTCTATCACTATCCCGGTTAAAGTCGGCGAAGAAGATAAAATATTCGGTACTGTTACAAGTCAGATGATAGCCGATTCTATGAAAGAAAAAGGCTTCGATATCGACAAGAGAAAAATTGAGATTACCGAACCAATTAAAGCTCTTGGTATTTATACTGTTAGCATTAAACTTCACCCAAGTGTTTCGGCTAATGTTAAAACCTGGGTTGTAAGAGAGTAGTTTTATTTTTATATCTGCCCCGGATCTTTTGGGGCAGTGTTCATTATGTCATAACTTGACTATTTCTATCACTAAAATTACATACCAGAATGAAAGAGCTAAGATTTAGAATTATATTAATTATCGGCGCTATTGCTCTCTGCCTGTATCTTCTTTATCCTACATATGAGGATGCTCAAAACAGCAAAGAAGTTTCCGCCAAAATGGAAAGCTACAAGGCAGATATACTGAAAAGCAATCCGGCGATAACAGAACAGCAACTCGATGAAAAGCTTTCTTCAATTAAGGATAGCATTCTTGTTAATACTCCTGAGTATAAATCCGCCAGAGAAAAAAGAATGAAACTCGGCCTCGATCTTCAGGGCGGAATGTATCTGGTAATGGAAGTTAACACTGCTAAACTTCTCGAAAAACTTGCAAAAGATCCTGATGAACAGTTCAGGCAGATTTTAAAAGAAGCCGAGGAAGATTCCAAAAATACTGACGATAATGTTGTTTCGATCTTCTCCAGAAAAATGAAAGCTAAAAATGTGCGGATGAGCAGATACTTCGGTTCTATCCGTGAAGATGATGACCAGATAGCAAACAAACTTGAACAACAGGAAACCGATGCTGTTACAAGAGCAATTGAAATTATCAGCAACAGAGTTAATCAGTACGGTGTTTCGGAGCCGAATATTCAGAAACAGGGCTCACGCAGAATTATTATCGAACTCCCCGGTGTCGCTCGAGAAGAAGAAGCCAAAAGATTGCTTCAGGGACAGGCATTACTTGAATTTAAAATGGTCAAGGACCCTGCTTTTGCCATCGGTGTAATGAATAAAATAGATGAAACGCTGGCCGGATTAAATAAAATAGATTCTGCCAAAAACAAAAGTGCTGTGACCGCAAAAACAGACACAACTCAAAAAGATCAGAAACTTTCCGAAGAAGAGTTTGCGAAAGAACATCCGTTTTTTACGCTTGCACGACTTATTGATCCTCAGGGACGTGTAGCTGACGCGTATGTAAAGGAAAATGACCGGAGCAAAATTGATGCTCTCCTCAATAATCCGGAAGTTAAAAAGGTTATGCCGGATAATGTTCAATTCCTTTATGATAACAAACCCGAGATAGGAAGCGACGGAGTTGCGTATTACAGAATGTATATGGTTAACAAAACAGCTGAATTGACCGGAGGAGTTGTAGTTAACGCCCAGGCGAATATTGATCCAACGAACGCTGAACCCGAAGTAACCATGGAAATGAATAACGAGGGCGCGAGAGAATGGGCAAGAATTACAGGCGCAAACGTTAATAAACGCTGTGCTGTTGTTCTCGACGGACGTGTTTACACCGCTCCGACTATTCAGGGCAAAATCCCCGGCGGAAGATCCAGAATAAGCGGATCCGCAAATATGGAAGAAGCAAAACTTCTTGAAATAGTTTTGAAAGCGGGTGCGTTACCAGCCCCTATTGAAACTCTTGAACAAAGAACAATTGGACCATCACTTGGTCAGGATTCTATAAGCAAAGGATTAAATTCATCCTGGATAGGATTTTTAATGGTTGCCTTATTCATGGCATTTTATTATAAGAAAGCAGGAACGTTTGCAGATTTCGCTCTTATCATAACTGTCCTGCTTCTGTTGGGAATACTTGCGGGTTTTGGGGCCACACTTACACTACCGGGTATCGCCGGAATAGTTCTTACAATTGGAGTGGCGGTTGATGCTAACGTAATAATCTTTGAAAGAATCCGTGAAGAATTATCAACAGGCAAGACTGTTAAGGCTGCCGTAGATAGCGGATTCAGATTATCTTTTGCCCCGATCTTTGACTCGAACATAACATCATTTTTTACGGGATTAATACTTTATCAATTTGGAAGCGGTCCGATACAGGGATTTGCTCTTACATTGATGATTGGTCTTGCGACCAGCTTGTTTTCACAGCTGGTTGTAGTGCGAGTTATTTTCGATTTCATGCTGGCAAAGGGTTATAAAATTAATGTCGGTTAAATTTTAGGAGAAATATCATAGATGCGACTTTTTGATAATTTACATATTGATTTCATGGCAAAGCGCACCACATTTTATCTGGTGTCCTCTGTAATTCTCCTTCTGGGTTTGGCAACTATCGTTTTCAAGGGTGTCGAGTTCGGAATCGATTTCAAGGGCGGTTCAGAAATTGCTCTTAAATTTGACAAGCCGGTCGATATTGAAAAAATGAGAACCGAAGTTTTAAAACTTGGAATAGGTAATGTGGAGGTGAAAACATTCGGCGATGCTTCCGGTGTATTGCTTAGAACGGAACTTCAGGAACTTCCAAAAAATGTTCTGATGAACGTTAGAGGAGCCATCGAATCTGAAATGACGAATGTTTATCCGGGATTAGAGAAAACAATAACTGATTCAACGGCTACTTCACTCACTTATTCATTTCCTGATCCTCAGACTGCAATTGTCATAAATAATAAATTATTCGCGGCCGGTTACCAGAGTTCTCTGGAATCTGTGGAGCCGACTAATACAAATGTAAATATCCGTCTCGGTATCGCCGATCTGATTAAGGAGAGACTGTCTGAAACTTACACGCATAATCCATTCAAGGTTGAAAAAGAGGATAGAGTTGGACCAAAAGTTGGAAAAGAACTAAAACGTGATGCTGTATTATCAATCATACTTTCACTGATAGTAATTTTGATATACCTTGGTTTCCGATTTAAATTGGCTTTCGCCATTGGTGCGGTTATGGCGCTGTTTCACGATGTTCTTCTAACGCTGGGTGTCTTTGCAGCACTGTACGGCGTTATACCGGGCTTCAATCTGGAAATATCCGTAAGCGTTGTGGCGGCATTCCTTACTTTGATCGGATTTTCTATCAACGATACCGTAATCGTATTCGATCGTGTTCGTGAGCAGATGAAGATTCATAAAACTCTTCCAATCGAAGAAAATATGAATATGGCGATAAACAGAACAATGAGCCGAACCATTATTACTGTATTTACAGTATTATTGACAATAATCGCATTATTGATATTCGGCGGCGAAGTGTTGAGAGGATTTGCTTTTGCGCTCTTTATCGGTATGATCACGGGAACATACTCTTCTATATTCGTTGCGAGTGCGTTTGTTATGGAATACGCAAAGAGAACAAAGACCAAATTGACGTTTTAATTACGAGAATAAAATATGATTCAATAAAAAACCCCGGTTGTTCAATCGGGGTTTTTTGTTTTAAAACTTTTAATAATTATATCAGTCGATTTATAGTGCCGTTAAGTCCGGAATCAATTCCGGCCGGTTCTTTTGGGGCACTCAGGCGGCATAGCTAACTCACTTAATATTAATTCGTTATTCATTTCAAGACAATCATCAGGGTCACAGCATGTATAACAAACTCGCTTTAGAGATTTAACCTCCAGCAGATCTACACGGGATGATAGAAAATCCTGTTTAACGGGTTCTTCTTTTAGCAAATCTGTACTGAGATATTTTTTATTATCATCCGGAAATACAGTTACAACAACTGAATTTGGACCCAATTCCTCCTGTACTTTCAATGCGCCGATAAAATTTGCTCCGGAAGAAATTCCGACCGCAATTCCCAATTCAGATGCGAGTTTCTGCGCCATAATAATCGCATCGCCGTCATCAACATCAATAACAGGGTCAAGCGAATTAAGATCAAGAATATCAGGAATAAATTCATCTGAAATTCCCTGTATACGATGCCTACCTACCTTACAGCCTGTCCTTAATGTAGGGGAGTTCGCCGGTTCAAGCGGATAAATTTTGATTTCAGAGTATCTTTCCTTTAAATATCTCCCGGTTCCCATTATTGTTCCTCCGGTACCCACACCCGCCACAAACGCATCAGGAATAATTGAATGGTATTTTAATTGCGACCATATCTCAGGGCCGGTGGTTTTAAAGTGCGCTTCCGAATTATCCTTATTGGAGAATTGTCGCGGTAAAAATGCATTGGGAGAATTGACTGCAAGTTCTTCCGCCATCCTGATGCTGCCCAGGAACCCGCCCTCATCCTTACTTACCAGAACAATCTGCGCGCCTAAACTCTTTATCAAATTAATTCTTTCGGAACTCATCCAATCGGGCATAAATATAACTACTGTATGGCCCAGAGCTCTGCCGATTGCTGAAAAAGCGATACCTGTATTACCGCTTGTTGCCTCTATTATTTTTGCACCTTCTCTTAAATTTCCGGAATTATATCCTTGTTTGATTATATGATACGCCATGCGATCTTTAATACTTCCGGTCATGTTCAGGTTTTCGGCTTTTGCAAATAACTTTCGTCTTTCCCCGTTATATAAGAATGTAATCTCCAGTAACGGTGTATTCCCTATTAAACTTGACAATCCCTGAATTCTGTTCTGAAGATTTTGTTCAAACATTATAATTCCTTAATCAATTAAGTTTGGACACAAAATTAAGGAATTTCCCCGCGTTTACAAATCTGGCCTATTTAGATATTTATATGTCGGGACGTAAACATTTAAATTGCAAGAATACCTAATTTATCCATGAAACTTTAAAAACGTTATTTAAATGCATTATAAACGGCTTTAATATAAAATTTTTGAGAAAAAAATCATTACTTGAAATATTCGGAAGAGAACGTAATAGATACGTCCCCTTCCTCAAGGAAATTACTTAGACAATGATAACGGGCTTGTAACAAAAGGAGGTTTCGGAATGTAGTTTCTTTTTTCTTTTCTTACCTCAAGTTCTTCAATTATAAGTCCGGCGGGAGTAATGAAAGAAGCAGGAATTCCATCAACGCTGTATGCCGCGCTCTGACTGTTCATCGGCATAAGGTTGTTAAGTAGCACCTGATTTTTGGAGGCACCCAAAATGTGTCTTAACGAACTTATAGAGGGATCAACGATTTCAGCTGACCGAATCAGCTCTTCGCGGCCATCTTTTACATATATTTTATAAACGTAAATTGATTTTTCAAGATTCTTTTTCTGCTGATTTTGGCTGTCGAAGATAAGTCTGTCTAATGCCGGAGTCTTTCCGGTCACGATCGATTTAATTTTACGGACAATAATTCCATATTCAAGGCCCTCGTCTTTAGCAGCCTGAATTATCTCTTTCTTGAGTTGATCGGAAGTCAGTCCGGCGGCGGCAATTACATTGATCACACTCGGGCCAGTACCCGCTCCGCTTCCCGATCCAATAACGCGGCGCGAATGGCCATTAGATTCAGAAACTCCCAGAGTCGGAGTTCTATTGCTTAGTAGTGTTTTCAACATTCCATCCTGAACTAGAACTATTTTTGCTTTCGGTACAACGCCCTCGGCATCTATTCCGTGATTTCCTATCAGATCAATTCCGGAATATTCCTTTTGGAGAGGTGATGCAGTAATTGATATATTCTTAGAAATAATTCTTCTATCAATTTTACTTTCCAGCGATTCTCCAAATTGCCTGCTGGCATAAGCAAGTGCATTTG
>PGYS01000210.1 GCA_002839795.1 Ignavibacteriae bacterium HGW-Ignavibacteriae-3
AATTACCGGAATTGTGGGGCCTAACGGTTGCGGAAAGACAAATATTGTAGATGCCATTCGCTGGGTATTGGGTGAACAGAAAACTACAACTCTCCGAAGCGACAAAATGGAGAACGTAATTTTCAACGGGACGAGAGAGAAAAAACCGATGGGTATGTCAGAGGTATCTCTGACTCTGGTAAACGATCAGGGTGTTCTTCCGACTGAGTACACGGAAGTTACAATCACAAGAAGAATTTTCCGCTCAGGTGAAAGCGAATATCTGCTGAACAAAAATATCTGCCGTCTTAAGGATATTACAAATTTGTTTATGGACACCGGTATTGGCGCTAATGCGTATTCTGTTATCGAGTTGAAGATGGTTGAAACCATTTTGAGCAGCAGAACCGAAGAACGGAGAAAAATGTTTGAAGAAGCTGCCGGAGTAAATAAATATAAATTACGCCGCAGACTCTCTCTGAAAAAACTGGATGATGTAAAATCAGATCTCACACGCGTGAATGATATTGTTTCTGAAGTAGAAA
Organism: Ignavibacteriae bacterium HGW-Ignavibacteriae-3; assembly: GCA_002839795.1. Classification (GTDB taxonomy): domain Bacteria; phylum Bacteroidota; class Ignavibacteria; order Ignavibacteriales; family Melioribacteraceae; genus Fen-1258. The sequence continues at coordinate 525 of PGYS01000210.1, forward strand.
AGACGGTCCGCTCGCTTGAACGCCAGGCCAAAAGAGCGGATCAGTACAATCAAATCCAATCCGTGCTTCGTGATAAAGAAATTGATCTTGCAGAGCGTGAATACGCTCAGCTTATCGCTCGCAAACAGACTCTTCTTAGTGATATAACCGAATTCACAGGCAAAAAAGATTCTATTGATATCGATATCAGAAAAATAGAAAATGAACTGATCCATTATAGAAATGAGATCAATGCTATAGATGCTGAATTACAGAGTAAGCGTTCGGATATAGCCCTTAATACTGATCAGCTTCATGCCACACAAAAAAGTATTTCCGTTTCGGAAGAACGCCAAAAATCACTTTTGAATAATCACGAAAGACTTCAGAGGGAGATTTCCGAACTGCAGACTCAGCTAGATGAGACAATCCTTAACATTGAGGAAGGTAACGATGAACTTTTACAGCTTGCTCAGAAATTAGAATCCAAAAGCGAAGAAATTACAAGGAATGAACAAACTCTTGTTGATGACCGCGAGGCATTAGAACAGAAAAGAAGTAGATTAAAACAGCTTAACCTTGAAAAATTTTCTCTCTTGCGGGAGATCTCGGAAAAAGAAAATTACACATCGGGAATCAGAAAAGAACTGACGGCGCACAATTCCAGCATTGAGAAACTTAATAAAAAAATTCAGAGCATAACCACTAGAATAGCAAAAACCGTGGGCTTCATTGAAGAGCTGAACGTTGAAAAGGACAGGGCTGAAGAAAAACTTAAAGAAGCCGGTTTAATGGTAGCCCTTCGCGAAAAAGAGAAAGAAGATTTGGAACAGGAGCTCAATTCGCTCAAGCAGAAAGAAGTTGAAGAAAAAACTCTTCTTGCCGGATTGAAAGAAAAGATTGAATTTCTTCAAACATTGATCTCAAATCTTGAAGGCATTTCAAAAGGCGCTAAGGTTCTTATTGAAGAGAATGGCTGGACAAAAAAGAATAAAAACATTTTTGCCGATGTTGGCAATCCGCAGGAAAAATACCGCTTCGCACTGGAAGCTGCACTGAAATCTGTGTTGAATAATCTTCTAGTTGAAAGCTCCGATGACCTGCAAAACGCCATAGAGTATCTTCGCAAGAATGATCTCGGCAAGGCCTCTTTCTATCTTTTACGTTCCAGTACCGCTCAGAAAAAATCTTTCTTCGACAATCTTACCGCTTATGGCCGGAAGAGAAGAACAAAGAAGCTTGCAAAAGAAGAGAACTTTATCGGGTGGGCAAAAGATTTTGTAGAAACCGAAAGAAACTGGCAGCCCTACTTCGAGCAGGCATTAGTCAATTATGCCGTTACCTCGGATCTTAAATCTGCGATAGAACTAAGCAGCAAATACCCGGGATTTAATTTTACCACATTGGACGGCGACTTTGTGCAGGACAGCGGCGTAGTCGAGGCAGGATCTCTTCCTAAACAGGACGAAACATTATTTGGAAGAAGACAGCTTCTTGATAATCTTAAAAAAGAATTTCCAAAACATGAAACAAATCTTGCCAAACTTAAAGCAATCATTGCCGAAACAGAAGGGAAGATTTCCAGAATAGATATAAAAAATCTTACAGATAGCGAAAAATTAATAGCTAATGATATATCAAATATCGAAAAGCAGATTTCACAACTCGAATTCGAAAAGAAAAAAGCAAACGAAGAAATCGAAATCTCTCAGAAAGAGATCCACGAACTAGCCGAGAAGGCAAATCTGCTCGATAATCAGATTATCAAACTGGAAAAGGAACTCGAAGAAATTAGCGCAAGGAGAAAAGAATCTGACGAGAGTATTTCCGGTTACGAATCAGATCTTGCCGAATTTGAAGATCAGTACAATTCTTTTGTTGATGCCCATAATCAGCGAAAACTG
>PGYS01000211.1 GCA_002839795.1 Ignavibacteriae bacterium HGW-Ignavibacteriae-3
CAGCGAAGTTCAGGCCGTGATTAATATCGACGGCATACTCGATTTTACAGATCCCGCTGAGAGCGGGAAAGATAATGATCCGGATAAGCCATCTGACGGAAAACTTTGGCTCGGTTATTCGTTTAAGGAAAAACCGGAAATCTGGATTGAGGCGTCGCCGCTTAATTACGTGAACGACAAAACACCCCCATTTGCTTTTATTAATAGTTCAGTTGAAAGATTTCATGCCGGAAGAGACGAGTTTGTTGAAAAATTAAATAACTTCAATACTTATTCGGAAACTCACACAATACCAAATACACCCCACACTTTCTGGCTGTTTCATCCCTGGTTTGAAAAAACACTTCAATACATTCTGTCTTTTTTGGAAAAGGCATTTAAATATAATTGAGTGCCAGAACAGGTCATTCGTAAAATTTTTATTATGGTTCGAAAATTTTTCTTTATTCTTTTTGGAAAATATGTTATGTTGCTTCTGTATCAAACGTTTCAAAAATATAAAATGAAGAATTTAAAGGAATTGCCATGAAAAAAGTCGTCATAACACATGCAAAGAGAACGCCGGTCGGATCATTTAACGGATCCCTGAGTACTTTAAGTTCGCCCCAATTGGGCAGCACAGTTATCAAAGCCATTCTGGATGAATCTAAAATTGCCACCGATAAGATTGATGAAGTAATTATGGGTAATGTGCTCGCTGCCGGATTGGGACAGGCACCCGCTCGTCAGGCAGCCGTTTATGCCGGCCTGCCGGAAAAGGTTGAATGTCTTACAATCAATAAAATGTGCGGGAGCGGATTAAAATCCGTTATGCTTGCTCATCAGTCTATTATGTGCGGTGATGCCGATGTAATAATTGCGGGTGGTATGGAATGCATGTCTAATGCACCATATCTTCTACAGAATGCACGTAACGGTTATCGGTTAGGTAATTCATCGATTTATGATTCAATTCTTGTTGACGGACTCACCGATGTCTATAACAATATACATATGGGAAACTGTGCGGAATCATGTGCGAAGGATTTTCAATTTACAAGAGAGCAACTGGATGAATTTGCTATCCTTTCTTACAGACGGGCAATTAATGCTCAAAAGGAAGGAAAGTTTGATGATGAGATTGTTGGTGTGAAAATAAAAAGCAGAAGCGGCGAAACAGTTGTTTCAAAAGATGAAGAACCCGAGAAAGTAAACTTCGAAAAAATTTCCACACTTCGTCCCGCGTTTGATAAAAATGGAGTTGTAACCGCTGCGAATTCATCTAAGATAAACGACGGAGCCGCGGCGCTTTTGATAATGAGTGAAGAAAAAGCCAAAGAGCTTGGCCTCAAACCTCTCGTTGAGATTGTTGCGCAGAGTTCAGCCGCAAAATTACCTATTGAATTCACAACTGCACCTGCCGACGCAATTAATAAAGTTTTATTAAAAGCGAATATGAAACTTGGTGACATTGATCTTTTTGAGATCAATGAGGCATTTGCAGTGGTATCCCTGGCTGTAAGTAAGATCTTAGGATTGACTACAGAAAATGTGAATGTCAATGGCGGAGCCATCGCATTGGGTCATCCCATCGGTGCGAGCGGAGCAAGAATATTAACTACACTACTATATGAAATGAAAAAGAGAAATTCGAATTACGGGCTCGCCTCGCTTTGTATTGGCGGAGGTGAGGCATCGGCTGTAATAGTTAAACGATATGAATGAATATGAACTTCGAAGAAAAAGTTAAGCATGAAGTAATTAAAAATTTTGGTGTGGCTTACCGCGCCTTCGGTCTGAGTAAATTGATGGGGCATATAGTTGCCCTATTAATCCATTCATCAGAGCCTGTCTCACTGGAGGAAATTGCTAAATCACTTCACCGCAGTAAAGGTCCGGTAAGCCAGATTATGCGCAGGCTGCGCGATAGAAATCTGATACGACGCGTCTGGCAGCCTACCAGCAGAAAAGATTTTTACGAAATCAATCCTGAAATATTTGAAAATGCTTATCGCAATAACCTGGAACTTGTAAAGAGCAATACGCGCCTTGCGCGACAATTAAAGAGTGTTGTTGCCAAGGAGAAGAATGCCAATCTTCAAACTCTAAAATTGCGATTGATTGAGATGGAAAAGTTCTACGAGATTATGGAAAAGCATCACGAGAGTTTCTTAAATGAATGGGCAAAGGAAAGGGATAAACTTTATAAATAGTAAGAGTGAAAGCTTTAGTTCATGCTTTCTTATTTTAATGTAATTATCGTTTGAAAAATTTGAAACGTTCATAACGCGGAGAAATAAATGAATCGTCTCGTAAATAAGATTGCAATTGTAACCGGGGGAGCTCAGGGTATCGGAAAAGCTACCGTGCAGAAATTTGCTGAGGAAGGCGCAACAGTGATAATCTGGGAT
>PGYS01000077.1 GCA_002839795.1 Ignavibacteriae bacterium HGW-Ignavibacteriae-3
TCAACAAGATTCCCCGCCGTACGGATTACAAAAAGATCGCCTATCCCCTGATCAAAAAGGATTTCAGGCGGAACCCTGGAATCCGAACATGTGAGTATAACCGCAACAGGATTTTGCCCTTTCGATGTTTCCTTAATCCTGTCTGAGGATTGATTCGGATGATTTGCTTTTGATTCTGTAAACCGTTTATTGCCATCAATTAAATGAGTCAACACAGTTTTTGCGTCTTCATTTTTATGATGCCGGGCATAAATGTTAACACTGAACATTGTAACTGTTAAAAACAAAAAAAAGAAACTATATTTTTTCATTACTGCTCCTTTTAATTTATTAGATCCTCAGATCCCGGACTGCCGGTATTCTTCTATCATTTTATCCATTAACTTATCGAGTTCTTCGTTCACTATCTGATTTTCTTTGATATTGTACCATTCTATTATTTCCCTAATTCCTTCAGAATACGTAATATCCGTCTTAAATTCAGGAACAATGGATTTTATTTTTGAATTATCAAAAAATGTATTGTAGCCTTTATCGCCTAATAAATTACATCCCCATTCGGAATCATGTCCGGCAATAAACTCAGAAGGAATGTGGACAATTTGCAATTCCAGCCCGGCAGCTTCAGCGGTTATTTCTGCAATATTATTCCAGGTTAAGGTTTGATCAGAGGTAATATGATATGCTTCACCGATAGTTTCAGAATTGCCGAGCAATCCGATAAATCCTTTTGCAAAATCTTTTGCGCTTGTTAATGTCCAGATTGTATTCCCGTCCTCGTGGATAATTACTTTTTTACCCGCCTTCATTCTATTTAAAACTGTATATCCGCCGTAAAGGGCAATCTTGGTTTTATCGTAAGTGTGGGACGGTCTGCAGATTGTAACGGGGAATTTTTCTTCATTAAAAATATTCATTAAATAGTTTTCCGCATCAATCTTTCCCTGTGAATAGCTCCAGAAAGGATTATGGAGAGGCGTATTTTCGGTTATCGGCAGTTTTAGAGGCGGTTTATGATAAGCCGATGCCGAACTGATAAAAATGTACTGATCCGTCTTATCGCGGAACAATTCATAATCATTATTAACATGCTCTTCGTTATAAGCGATCCAGTCAACTACAACGTCGAACTTTTCGTTTGCCAATGCAGACCGGGCCGAGTCTGCATCTCTGATATCAGCATTTATGAAATTCGCTTCGGGGCCAACTTTTCTAAACGAGAGACCTCTGTTGAGAAGGTACAGATCATATCCTCTCTTTATGCACAAATTGGAACAAGCCGTACTTATAACTCCGGTCCCTCCGATAAATAATATTTTCATTTCAAATCAAAAATTGTTTTACGGTAGTTGTAAGATAAGAGACAAAATGTTAATGTGCAGAAAAAGAATTTTGTCTATGGCAAATATCTTATTTTTACCCAAACTAAAAAGATCCGGATATGAATAATTCAATAAATCATGCCACAATCAGTTCAGAAGAGATAATCCGTCCAACCAGGCTTGAAATCGATCTTAAAATTCTCACTGAGAATTTCCGGATGATAAAGGAGCGCGTGGATCCGGCTCAAATAATGCCGATTCTCAAAGCCAACGCTTACGGTCATGGTTTAGTAAGAATTGCGCAGCTTATGCAGGAACTAAAAGCTGATTGTATAGGGGTCGCGGTTCTCGAGGAAGGAATTCTTTTGCGCGAGCAGGGGATTACGATTCCCATACTCGTTCTCGGGGGAATCTGGGGAAATCAGATTCCTCATTTTCTGAAACATGATTTATCGATCACCGCATCTTCAGTAGGAAAACTGATTCAGATTGATGAAATCGCCGGACAGATGAAAAGAAAAGCAAAAGTTCACCTTAAGATAGATACGGGTTTGGAACGAATCGGAGTTCACTTCTATTCCGCCGAAAAACTTCTTGAAGCCACATTGAAATGCAACAATGTTATAATCGAGGGGATCTTTTCACATTTTGCAAATTCCGACTCTCTTGATATGAGCTATACCCATCTTCAGTTCGAGAGGTTTATGAACGTATTGCGATTTTACGAAAAACGCTCTCTCAAAATTCCAATCAGGCATATATCCAAATCCGGATCCATACTTCAGATGCCGGAAGCGAATCTGGATATGGTGCGTCCGGGAATTCTTCTTTACGGTGTGTATCCCTCGCTTGAAATTCCGCACACGGTAAGAGTTAAACCGGCATCAACCTGGAAATCTCTTGTGGTTTATTTCAAAGTTATTAAAGCTAATTTTCCTGTCGGTTACGGATCAACCTGGCAGTCCGATCACGATGTGCGCGCTGTGACCGTTCCCGTAGGGTACGGTGACGGATATTTCCGGAGCATGTCTCACAAGGCCGAAGTACTTATTGGCGGAAAGCGATATCCCGTTATCGGCAGAATTTCTATGGATCAGATTGTTGTTAATATTGAAAACGATTCGGCATTTAACGGTGACGAAGTTGTTTTATTCGGAAGGGACAGATCGGAGAATATTACAGTTGAGGAACTCGCCGAATGGGCAGGAACAATTCCTTACGAGATATTAACCAACATAAACACGCGTGTACCGAGAGTCTATTTAGATTGATAAAATTCTTTATACCGGAACGGAAAATACTGCCAGTAGTTTTTGTTCCATTTCCTCAAAGTCGTTCCGAATCTTTTCTCTTTCCGCCTCAGTCTCTTCTGTTAATTCCGGAATAATTTTATTGTAGTATGATATTCCGTCAACCAGATTGGAAGTAAAAAAGTTAAAGAATTCCTCCTCTTTTGGAGAAACGGTATCAACAATCTCCGACATTTTTTTCTGAAGAAAGGATATATAAAGATCGAGTTCTTTAACGAACATATTCGGACGGTTCGGATGCGTGATCAAATTTATCTTTCCGTAAATATGGTCCACCATTTCCTTTAATTTAACAATTTTGGAAAAGTATGCCAGATTTGGACCCGGGCATACCGATACAGCTCGACTTTGTTTTGGCGTCTCAATATTATTTACAATTAATGCCGGCACTGTCAAGCCTTCGCACAGACAAACTTTGTTTACAATTTTATCAAACTGTTTTTGATATTCATTCTCGTATAAATTACTGTTTTTAAGCTCAGCGATTTTTTTATTAATGAACGTAATTGATGCAGTACATAACGGTTTATCGGAATAATCTTTATTGGAAATCAAAAATTTCTTTGGGCACGGGCTTCCCGGTTTTCCGTTCGCGACTCTCTCCATTTTTTCGAGATCTTTAGTGTTTCCGCGCAGGCTGTTAAATGGAACACCCAAAGGAGAAATGTCACTGAGGTACAAATCCTCTTCTTTAGCATCGGACAGTTTCTGCAGAGTATAATCATCAACATTCATGACTTCGGGAACCAAAAGGAACGGACTCCCCCACCCTACCGATTTTACTCCGTAATAGCGAAGCAGAAAGTCCTGCTCGGTCGATTTTCCGACACCGCCCTGAACTGTTACATCATAAACTAATTTTTCATCATCAATTATAATCTCTTTTTTTAAGAGCGCCGGCAGATAGATGGCTTTTAATTCATTCATCAATTCATCTTTTTTGTCCTTGAACTCCTGAAGTATCGGACCCAGCAATAATCCATCGGTGGCAAATGCGTGACCGCCGCAATTCAATCCTGATTCAATTCTGAATTCGGAAATCCATAATCCTTTCTTGGCTAAAAACTTTCCCTGAATTAAGGCGGAGCGGTAGTCGCTCACTTTAATTACTATTTTCTTTTTAAATACGCAGTTTTCATCCGGATAAAAATCTTTATACAGCTCCGCATGACTATAAAGTTTTGGGTTCATTCCGGCAGAAAAAATGATTGAACTTTCAAGGTCGCTGTTGGCGAATCCGCGCAAAGATGCATGGGCGTCATTATATTCCGAAGGAAGCGGATTATTATTGGAGTCGTAATTCCCTTTATCAAGTTTTGTCATGATGTTAACATCAATCGAGCCGGGGAAAATTTCTTCGCGCAGATTTAATTGCATAGACAACCGCACGGCTTCATCATCAGCATCAAGCATTTCAAGATATTTAAGTTTCAGTCCGGAGGAATCCGGCAGCATTTCAAAATATTTTGTAATCCCGCTTCCCGTTTCGAACGGTGAATTTTTCAATTCTTCAAACTGTTCCTTCACCATCCTGTTGATCATGTTCAAATATTCGGTTACTCTTTTTGCGCGGGCATCTTCCTCGCTGTCTTCAATTGGAAGAAAAGCAATACCCGATTTTTCCTGGTAGTGCTTGCGCAGCTGTTCCATTAAAGTATCGTCCACCAGTGACATGACGGAGGATATTCCGTATTTAGCAACTTTAAGTGGCGCGTCAACTGAAAAAGCAACACCAAGAACCGGTATATGAAATGTATGTCCCTGAGATCTATTCATTGTAATACCTGACAATCTAATTTTGATTTTAAGTTTTATGGTTTGGGAAATAACACAGAACGGGCGAATGTTATCTTCATACGCACTGTATACTTCCCAACGCGTGTAAAAATAACAATTAAAGGATATGCTAACGATTGGATATGGGGCTGTTTATCAACTTTTACATTTCTTTTACAAAACAATCCTTTGAATATGCGCTATTTACTCATGGAGTAGGGAAACGAGCTGTCATCAACGGCCCAATTTATATTCGGCTTATAATCCATTTTGAAAATCAGATTTCCGCCATTAATTATTTCTTCGTGAGTAATGTAACTTCTGTTGATACTTTTTCCATTGAGAAGTACTTCTTTGATATAAATATTCTCTTCAGACAAGTTCTCGGCAAAGATATTAAACTTCTTTCCGCTTTCCAGATTAATGACCGCTTTGTCGATGCAGGGACTCCCGATAACATATTGGTTGCTTCCCGGAGCAACCGGATAAAAACCCATCACGCTGAAAATGTACCATGCTGACATTTGTCCGCAATCATCATTTCCGCAGAGACCGTGGGGTTCCGGTTTGTACATTGTGTTTACAATCTGATGTATGCGTCCCTGCGTTTTCCACGGAGCACCGGCGAAGTTATACATATAAGGTACATGATGAGACGGTTCATTCCCATGAACATAATTTCCTATCATTCCAACTTTTGTAACATCTTCGCTTTCACCAAGGTATTTATCGGGAAGGTCAACCGCGAAGAGAGAGTCGAGCCAGATTACAAGTTTTTCTTTTCCGCCGATTAAATTGATAAATCCTTTTACATCATGAGGAACATATAATGAATAATTCCATGCATTTCCTTCAATGTATCCCTGATTAGCCACACTCAAAGCATCGAATGGCATTTTGAATGAGCCGTCTGATTTTTTAGCGCGCAGGAAATTTGTTTCCTTATCAAAAATATTTTTATAGTTATTCGCGCGTTTTAGAAATTCAGCCGCTTCGTTTTTCCGACCGAGTTTAACTGCCATTTTGTGAATAGTCCAGTCGTCAAATGCATATTCCAAAGTTTTGGAAGCTGAGTTCGAACTTAAATCCTCAGGAACATACCCGTATTTTTTATACGCGCCTATTCCATCATAAGGATCATAATTGGCGCTGGCGATAGCGGCTTCAAATGCTTTATGAACGTCAAATCCTCCTATGCCTTTAATAACTGCGTCGGCAAGAACCGGAACAGCGTGATATCCTATCATGCACCAGTTTTCATTTGCCCAATGAGACCAGACGGGTAAAAGTTTATGAACACTTTGTTCATAATGGGCAATCATCGAATTCACTATGTCGCCTGTGCGTTTTTGCTGAATTATCGTATAGAGCGGATGAAGAGCACGGTAAGTATCCCACAATGAAAAAGTTGTGTGGTTTACAAACTTTTTTGATTTGTGAATATTCTGATCGAGTCCCCGGTATTCACCATTCACGTCGGAAAACACATTGGGATTTAAAAAGCTGTGATACATTGCGGTATAAAAATTTATTTTTTTCTCTTCACCGGCTTCAATTGTAATTCTGGAAAGTTCTTTATTCCATTTTTCTTTTGCCTGTCTAACGACTTTATCAAAGTTCCAATCGGGAATTTCTGTTTTAAGATTTTCGAGAGCATTGGCGGTACTTACTCCGCTGATCGCGACTTTAACTAAAATTTCTTCGCCCTCTTCCGTATTGAAATTAAAAGCGCATTTAACTTTGTGTCCGGCTCTTTCGGGGAAATTATCATTCTGGTTGAACTTGCGCCAGAATCCTCCATAAATCGACGGCTCATCATTACGCAATTGATAGGACTTGACAGGTTTTGAAAATTCCATCGCAAAATAGACGTAACGCGTGCGGGCCCACCCGTTTGTCTGGCGGAATCCCGTAACCAGAGATTCATTCTCCACCCGAACAGAAGACCATACAACTTTTCCCTCGTAGTTATAAATCCCTGCGGTCATATCAAGAATGATGTGAGCGTCATCGGATTTTGGAAATTTATATTTGTGAAATCCGACGCGTTCGCTTGCGGTTAATTCGACATCTATATTATAGTCGTCGAGATGAACGGAATAAAAACCGGGTCGCGCGCTTTCTTTTTCATGAGAAAATCTTGAGCGGTATCCGCTTTCGGGTTTTTCTTTTGTCCCGGGATTGAACTGAATTTTACCTACCATGGGCATCATTAAAAAATCTCCCAGATCGGAATGGCCAGTTCCGTTCATGTGCGTGTGTGAAAATCCTACAATTGTTTTGTCCGCGTACTGATATCCCGCGCAGTATTTATAAACATCCGGGTTGTATCCTTTACCTTGGCTATATAAAACCGAGTCTGTCTCAGGACTAAGCTGCACGAGTCCGAATGGAACAACGGCACCCGGATATGTATGCCCCATATCATCCGTTCCGATAAACGGATTCACGTAGTCAAAAGGAGTTTTTGTTTTGTTCTGGGCAAATAGACTAAACGAAGAAACTGCGATGAGCAGGCAGAATATTTTTTTCATTTGAATTTCCTTAAAAATAGACCACGGATTACACAGATGACGCGGATTTATACGGATTTTTAAAAGATTTGTTTTCATTTGTAAATATTTTTCTCTTGAACTCTGCTTTTTTACCAAAGTTCATCAATAAACCAACCTCTATCGATGTTGCTTTTAAATAATTGATCAACTGGGCTTCGTGTTCCTCACATAAACTCTCAGCAGCTTTCAATTCAATTATCACGCATTCATTAACAAGTAAATCAGCATAATAATCACCGATTTCAACTCCCTCGTAATTAACACGTATATTTTTTTGCTGTTCAACTTTCAAACCCATTCGTGTCAATTCAATTTTCATCGCATTTTCATAAACCTTTTCCAGAAATCCAAATCCCAAAACATTATTCACTTTATAAAAGGCTTTAATAATTTGACTTGTAATTTCCTCGTGTAACATTTTTGACCTGTGTATATCTGTGTAATCCGTGTTATCCGCGGTCTATTCTTTTTAAACACCTATATCTTCATTCCACAATGCCGGTTTTTCTTCTATAAATTTCGTCATCAAATTAATGCATGTTTCATCGTCAAGAACCTCCACGCTCACTCCGCGGGATTTGAGATGTTCTTCCTCTCCCATGAAAGTAATGTTTTCCCCAACAATAACTTTAGGAATGCCGTACAAAAGAATTGCGCCGCTGCACATAGGGCAGGGAGAAAGAGTTGTGTATAGAGTGCTTTCTTTATAGACAGAAGCGGGTAGTCTTCCGGCATTTTCGAGCGCGTCCATTTCGCCGTGCAGAATAGCGCTTCCCTTCTGCACTCGCCGGTTGTGTCCGCGTCCAATTATTTTTCCGCTGTAAACAAGAACGGAGCCGATGGGAATTCCCCCTTCATTAAATCCCAATTGAGCCTCTTCAATGGCGGCTTGCATAAATTTATCCATACCTTCTCCTATTTACAACTCAATATTGTCTAAACTTTTTTCTCTATCAATTATTTTATTGTTGAGGAATTTGCTTCATAAAATTCTCAAGTTGTTTTTTCCCCCATGTCGGCATTAATTCATCTTTTGGAACAAACCCATTAAATTTATCCAATGCACTTTCGAACATTACTTTAGCCGCTTTAACTCCCCCGCCGAATTGCTCGGGTGTATAATACGAAGTCATTCCCATCAAATATTCCGGCCGCGGATTTGTCTGATCCAGCATAACCGCTTTTTTTAAATTAGCATTCATCTCCGCGCCGTATTTCATAAATCTGTTCATTGGATCAACCTGCAGCCTGGCTTGAGAGATCAAACCTTTAATAACATAAATTTCCGATTCATCCGGTTGGAGAGAATCCGCGAGCGCAAGAACTTTAACCGCCCGGTCCAGATATCCGTCCTTATTCGCACTTACCGTATCCGTAAAACTTGTTATAACATAGAGATATGAAGCATAATAATAAGGAAGCCATTTGTTCTTTTCTGCATCGCCTATTCTCAGAAAAGAATTTGTCAGATCGGCCATATCGCCTAATGTGTACAAAGAATCCATCTTTGAAATATTTTTTTTCATTGCGCTTACATAACGCGCACCATCGGCATAAGTTAAATTTACCAGACATATGACAGACAATAAAACTATTAAAGGTTTTTTCATCTTTCTTTCCTCTATTGATTTTGATTCGATTGACCAATTGAAATAAATATGCCAAGAAACAGCGAGCGTAATGTCGGAGGAACAACTGCATTGCTTATTCTTCCATCCGAAGAATATCTGTATCCGTATACATTTGCAAATCCGGGTATATTATCTATTGACACAAATATTACAGAGTAATTATTGAACCAGTTTGCTATAAAACTGATATTCATACTCAGGTTATTGTAGCTGTTTGCCCGGTCGCCAAGAAATTCAGGATTGTTCGGGTTGAAATATGGACGCCCTGATGCATGAATATACGTGAATGCTAAATATGCCGAGATTGATTCAAACCACCTTTTAAAGACTACCGAAAATGTATGCGGGGCTGCAAATGTCGGGAATGCCTGAGTCGGATAGTTACTAAATTCTCTTTTTGTGTCCAGATAAGAATAAGAAACCCAGTAATCACAGTACTTAAGAGTTCTGCTGTCTCGCCAGAATATATCGATTCCCTTTGCGTAGCCATTTCCGTCATTGCTGAACGGAACGACCGGTAAATTGAAATATGGATAACTATATATAGTTCCTTTAACCAGATTACGATATTGTTTATAGTAAAGTTCAATGCGGAAAGTCTTGTCTTCGCCGATATACTGGTAGTTAGCGATATAATGATCCGCATTTTCGTAATCGAACTTATCATATTGAACCAAATAATTTTTCTCCGGTGTCTGATAAAATCTTCCATATGCAAAATTTAGCTGGTCATAGTTTCCTAATCTGTAGGCGAAAGAAATTCTCGGTGCAATGTTAAATTTATTTAAAATCTTGGAATACTCTGTCCGTAAGCCGACCTTGGCTGCTATATCATTAGTAAAGTATACATCGCTTTCCGCAAATCCCGCAGTATAAACTTCTTCCAGTTTAACATTAAACTGATTATACGTATCATCATATAATGTGTTATGAACTTCGGCTCCGAACGTCAGATAAGCGGTATCAAATATTTTTTTGTTGGCTGTAAATTTTCCCTGTATGAGACTTTGATCCTGCGAAATTTTATTCCCTCCGGCATCAATTTTGTCTTTATCAAGACTGTAAGAAAAACCGCCGAACAGATTCCAATCTCCGACGATATCACGATAACTTACATTCGAATAATAATTTTCTGGCTTCAATCTAAAAAATGTTTTGGAGGGGGGGTTATCCAGATCGGGGAGATAAAGGGACAGGTCTGATTTGCTGTATGATACAAACGCCTTAAGCAAACCGTTTTTTGTAATTCTCTGTCTGAAATTTGCCGACAAATCAAGTGAACTCGGAGATCTGTCCCAGTCCACTCTCTGTTTAAATACGTTGTTATAAGGATTCAGATTGTAATAACCGCCTTCAACGGAGAATGCCGTTTTATCCCAGACCTGTGTATGCGCACCACCGAATCCGAGCACCATCAGATTAACCGCCGTTATTGTTTGATTCGGCATATCCTGTGTTTTAAGAATCAAAGCGGAAGAAAGCGCCTGACCATACTGTGCCGAGTATCCGCCAGTACTGAAAACAGTTCCTTTAAACATCATTGGAGAAAATCTGCCTCGAGACGGAAGATCAGGAACGCTGCTCGAAAATGGTTTTTGTACAATCATCTCGTCAATTATTGTTTTGGATTCTGCCGCCGAGCCGCCCCGGACAAATAATCCTTCCGTTTCACCGATTGTTTGTGCGCCGGGCAATGTGTTCAGAGATGAATACAAGTCCGCCGTAGAGCCGGTTGTAAGTACATCAAGAGGTTTTAATATCACGCCCTTCCTTTCATCGCTCGCCTCAAAAGATCCGGCCGAAACAACAACAGCATTCAATTGCGTTATTTCTTCTTCCAGAATAATATCAATTTTCATCTCCCCCTTTTTAAGATCAATATTGCTCTCATATTTTTTATAGCCTATAAAACTTGCTATAAGAACGGCTGCTCCTTTCTCGTTCGTCTTAAAGGAAAAAGTACCGTCGACTTTTGAAGTTCCGCCGTCGTAAGAGTCTTTAATATAAATATTCGCACCGGGAATGGGATTCATTTTTGCGTCGGAAATCTTTCCGCTGACTTTAGTTTGTGCGTTAATCAAAAAGGGGAAAAGCAGAAATACTAATAATAGATTGTAATTGTTTTTCACTTAATCCTCGCAGCGAATTTAATTTAGCCGTTCTTTAGACGCGTACGATGGCTATTGGTGTCAAACTAAAAATAAAAAATCCATTACCAACATCGAGCCGGTAATGGATTTAATTCATTTTCCTGAAAAAAATTCTACAGATTATATTCTAATGTACATTCAAAGTGCTTCCGCCTATAAATTCGCGGAGAACGGAATCGCCCGGAATCGCTGAATCATCTTCCATCGGCTCAATAGCTTCAAGCATTTTGCGCACGCGGGATGCCCGTACATAAGCATCTTCTCTTAGAGGATCGCCTTCATACTTCTTTTCCCACTCCTTGAAAAGCTCAAGCATCATGGGTCTGTATATCGACACTTCAAACGCCATGGAAGTATTAACTATATAATCCGCGGTTCCGTTATAGGGAAGTATATTTCTTTTTTCTGAAGAGCGGACATAGTGCCAGTGCAACAGAGTCTGTTCGGGATTATATGCGCGATGAACCGAATCGCGAAGCATTCGACGAATCAGACGCAAATCTGTCCAGCGTATATATTGACCGTCAGGCATTTTCATTTGCAACAGCGGTTCCAGATACAATTTAAATTTTTGAGCGGCCGGAATTTCCCGGCTGAATTCAGGGTATAATCCATGAAGACTGTCTATTAACAGTACTTCATTTTCATGAAGCTTAAGCGGGGTGCGGTTATCCAATCGTTTGCCCTGTTTAAAATCATAATAAGGAATCAGAACTTCTTCGCCGGCAGCCAGTCGTTTTAAGTGATCATTTATAAGATCAAGATCCAAGGCCTGCGGAGTTTCGAAATCGTAGTCGCCGAATTCATCTTTCGGGTGCATTTCAAGATCGAAGAAATAATTATCTACAACAAGAGCTACGAATTTCATACCCATCTTGTTCAATCTTTGCTCAAGCTTGAATGTTGTTGTAGTCTTTCCGGATGATGAGGGTCCGCTAACCATAACCATTCTGAGTTCTGCCGCTCTTTCTTTTATAAGCTCCGCCGCAGTATCCAGCTGTGTTTCATAAAACGATTCCGCTTCGTGTACTATGTGTGGAAACTGGCCGTTTTTTATTCTGGCATTCGTACTTTCAACCGTATTCAGATTATGAGCAACCGCCCAATCAAGCGAGCGCCATACTTTTTTCCAGGGAATTAGTTCGTTCGGTTTTGAAAAATGTCTTGAGTTTTCTCTTCTTCTTTGTGCCGCTTCTTCGCGATAGAGAATAAACTCCTTTGCAACTTTCGCATGCCCGTTTTCAATAAGTACTTTTTCTATTATATCCTGAATCTCTTCAACGTGTGGTTTATATCCCTCCTCGTAAGTAGCCTCAAGCATCGTTATAACTTTTCCCGCAAGTTCAGCGGCCTTCTCTTTATCACGCCCGCCGACTGAAACCGCCGCTCTATAGATAACATTAGAAACCCGGTCCGGATTAAAAGGAACTACAGCGCCGCTTCGTTTAATTACAAATTGAAATTTACCCATCATATTCTCCGTTAATGTTGTATTCTCTGCACTTTGGCGAAAAAACTTTTCAATTCAAACATACTGCTTTTATATTTTTTTCTCTATCTAATTCAATTGGATCGCGTCACAGCAAGTCCTCAGCATAAGAAAAAATTGAAGGTGAGCCGCCTGTGTGCCAGAACAGTACTTTATCTTCCGATGCAAACTCTCCCTTTTCAATCAGATCAATTAATGCTCCGAATGCCCGCCCGGTATATACGGGATCAACAATAATCCCCTCGGTTTCGGCTAATAGCTTTATTGCTTTTTTTTCCAGATCTCCTATAACACCGTATCCTCCGCCAAGATATTCATTTCTAAGGATGAAATCGTTTTTTGTAAAAGCGCAGTCAATTCCCAAAAATTTTGCACCGGCATTTGTAAGTTTTAGTAAATGATCGGGATAGGAAAGTCCCTCATATTCCGCCTTGTCTATTTCAATTCCTATCAGATCGAATTTCTGTTCAAAAAGATATTTGCCCAATACTAGTCCCGCATGCGTTCCGCCCGAGCTTGAGGCAAAAACAACATGTGAAATTTTCTCATTCATTCCACTCAATTGAAGTTTAAGTTCTTTAATTGCTTCAACAAATCCGAGGACGCCAATTTCATTGGATCCGCCGTAAGGAACAGGGTAGGGCTTTTTTCCCTGAAGAGTTAACTCTTTTGAAATCTGCGGAATCATTTCCCCTTTACGGAATTTACTGTCCCAGTGAATATGTGCGCCTAATAATTTATCGAGCAATAGATTTCCCTGCGGAATTTCCGGTTCAGATCCGCCGAGAACAAGATGACACTCTAATCCGCTTACGGCACATGCGGCGGCCGTTTGCCTGCAGTGATTGGACTGTTCCGCCCCGCCCGTAATGATAGTATCGCAGCCTTTGGAGAGTGCGTCTCCTATAAAAAATTCGAGTTTGCGGGTTTTATTTCCACCGAAAGCGAGTCCCGTTAAATCATCTCTCTTAATAAAAATCTTTGGTCCATGTAATTTTTCAGTGAGTCTTTTCAATTCGGTAACAGGAGTTGGAAAAAAGCCCACCTGTTTTCTGGGGAAATCCATATTTATCATTTACGATAACCAACCGTTTGTGAAAGAATAATTTTCTGATCCGGTTTTAATTTCAGCGCTTCTGCCAGTTTAGTTTTATCTATCAAGCCGCGAACCACACATCCAAGATTTTGAGAAGCACAATAGAGATAAACGTTCTGCGCAATGAACCCGACTCCGGCAGAGGTCCATATTAATTTTGTTTCATCATCATCATTGGATTTGATTCTGGAATAGTCTGAAATATAAACAAGGTTCAGCGGTGCTGTTTTTACAAAATCCTGAATTCCGAACAGCGCACGCAGGTCTCCTTCCGCGACCGGAATTAAAGTATGTGTCTTAGGCTCGAACAAATAAACTCCTTCCGGCAGAGCTATGTACACATCAACTTCCTGCCAGTTACGTGCGGATGGAACGGTGCGCTTATTGGACTCCGGCCTGTTAATTCCACATGCCGCCCATAATAAATTTGAAAGTTCCTGCAGGGGTAAGGCTTTCGTGTCGAAGACTCGGGACGACTGACGCTGAGAGAGTGCCTGCATAAGCGGCTTGCCGATTTCTTTCTGGGGCTGCGGAAGCTGAATTGTTTTTAATTCCTGAGAAACAAGACTCGAAGAAACGAACAGTATACAGAAAAAAATTTTTATCATAATCTCACCCTGGTTTATAACAAAAAATATATTTATCAACGCATACTATAAATGATTTTCCCGTACAGCTTTGCTGTTTTCAACAGATCATCATCATTGTCACGGCAGTCAATGCAACAAGCGCATTTTCAAACTCTGCTTCTATCCGTCTACCAGCTTCATTCCTGATTCGCTTTTTCTTTTCCCTTTAATTTGCTTTGCGAGAAGATCAATTCTGGAAAGTTCTCTTTCGGTTAATTTTAACTCCGCAGATTGAATATTTTCCAAAAGGTATTTTCTTCTCTTTGTACCGGGGATAGGAAAGACATCGTCTCCCTGAGCAAACAGCCATGAAAGAGCAAGCTGTCCCGGTGTACATTTTTTATCCGCCGCTATCTGTTCAAGCACTTCAACTATTTTCAGATTTGCCCTGAAATTTTCATCTTCAAACAGAGGTACTTTTTTCCGAAAATCATTTTGGTCGAATTGATTTGTATCTTTTACTTTTCCTGTAAGGAATCCTCTTCCAAGCGGGCTGTATGGAACAACAGCAACATTTCGTTCTCTGCAAGTTTGTAAAATATCACATTCAATATCCCGAACCCAGATTGAATATTCAGTTTGAAGAGCTGTAATCGGATGAATTTTATATGCGCGTTTTATGCTTTCCGCCGAGGCTTCCGATAGCCCGATATATTTTATTTTACCTTCATTAATAAGATCTGACATTGCGCCGACCGATTCTTCGACGGGCACCTGCGGATCTATACGATGAAGATAGTAGAGATCAATACAGTCGATGTTTAGTCTTTTCAAACTGGCTTCGCATGCAGCTTTCGCGTATTCAGGCCTTCCGCTTATCCCGGCCTCGTTTGGAAGAAACCCGAACTTTGTTGCAATGATTGCTTCGTCTCTCCTTTTCTTTAGAGCTTTTCCAACCAATATTTCATTATGGCCGTTGCCGTAAACATCCGCTGTGTCAAAGAAATTTAATCCGTTATCAAGAGCTTCAAAAATTGTAGAGATTGATTCTTCGTCATTTGTGGGGCCGTACCATTCGGACATTCCCATACAGCCCAATCCGAGGATTGACGCGTTTAGATCGCTGGATCCTAATTTTCTTTTAATCATTTTATTTTTCCCCGCCGTCGGCTTCGCCCGTCAATAAAATACCTGGAGAGCTCGGTTTGGCCGGCTTCCTTTCTTTTTTCCATTTATTCTTTGTTCCTCTTTACTTTTTTCCTTCCCCCATTTCTCTTATTGTTTTATTATTTCACTATATCTATCACATCTTTTTTGTTGGGCACAATACATAAAAATTCGAACGGTTCATCGCCTATGGCGGCATAAGAATGGGGAATTCCGGGAGGAATGAAAACAACATCATCTTTTTCTGCTACAAATTTTTGTTCTCCGATTACAACATCAGCTTTTCCTCTTAAAACCAACTGTTCATGTTCAACAGTATTTGTATGCATCGGCATACCTCCGCCCGGTTCGATTGTGAATTTACGCATAGCGAAATTCGGCCCCTCATCAGAACCAATTAAAACCTGCCGAGTAGTTCCGGATCCGGCCTTTACTTCCTCTTTTGGATAGTCTAAATTTATCTTTTCATGTAAAAAGTCAAAAAATTCTTTTCCGACAGCATCGCC
>PGYS01000078.1 GCA_002839795.1 Ignavibacteriae bacterium HGW-Ignavibacteriae-3
TCATAAAGGACAAGGGCTGAATTGCCTTCCAGTTTCATCTTAGTTCCGAAATTGGAGATTGACATTGCGAGGACAATTCCGTCAAATGGTGTTACGTACTGGACTCCCATATCGATTGCGAAAGCCGTTGCGTTTGTTTTCCATATTTTTTGATTTATAAATTTCGGATTAAAACCGATTGAGAAATTATCGGTCAGATTAATCGCGTAGGCAATACTGAACATTGCATCGGATACACTGAACGTTTCTCCCGTACCTTCAGGGTCCGCAATCGTTCTAACTTTCATGTCTTCTATGCTGGAAGAAAGGAAGCTGATACCGAGCGAACCGTAGGTCCCGAGATTGTAGGAAGCAGCCACAAAATTATATTTGATATCAGCAATCCAGCTGGAATGATCAAATACAACCGCCCCGCCCTCCAACTTGGCGAGACCGGCCGGATTCCAGAATATGGCAGTAGGATCATCGGACACGGCGACATAAGCACTTCCCATTCCCGAAGCTCTGGCCCCCTGGCTGATGGAAAGAAACTGAGCGGCAGTAGTTCCTTTCTTCGAAACGTCTGAAACGAAATTCTGCGCACTCATATCGTAAACATTCGCCAGACTTAAAGCCGCAATCAAACACAGATTTAGTAAATTTATTAATTTTCTTTTCATATCTCGCTCCGTTACTATTTGATTACCGCAAATTTGCCGATATGCTCACCAATTTCCTTTGCATCGACGTGGAAAATATAGAGTCCGTAGGATAAATCCATCCCGTCTTCCGTTATCAGATTCCAGGAGAGCGTACCATCTTCCGGTCCGCCATCTTTCTCGAGAGTCTTTATCAAAGCACCGGTAACAGTATAAATCCTGATTGTACATTTTGAGGGAAGATGAATGAAATCCATTCTTCTCTCGCCACGGCCGGTCTGAATTAAATTTCTCTTTTCCCATGCGTTAGCACTGATATAAGGATTAGGAACTGCCGCAATTTTAGCCAGAGATTTTTTCGCGCTATCTGCATCTACTCTTGCTCCCTTAGTCGAGAATTGGAAATAATCTCCCTGCTTATACGGCCGTGTTGTAACGAACCGGAAAATGTCTCCCGGTCTTGGAGTTGCAAACTGAGGAGCGGAAGGTATACGGTACTGAATTCTCCAGGTTAATTTGAATTGATTCTGCAGATATTCAATAATCACAATATCGTCGCCCAAACTGAACTGACTATCGGCATTGTTATCAAAGTACTCTGCTTGTACGTCCTCGCCCCTGGTAATATTCCGGACTTTGAAAGGAATCTCTTTTTTAGTGAACGGAGTAATTATAGTTTGACCTGAAGGCAGCCACTCAATTTCATAATCTGACGGCCATGCTATATTTCTTGTGGGCGAACTCTTGTCAGGGGCAACAAATAAGTCAACATTGCTAAACCCTTTAACCCAACCTTTTTCCTTTACAACACCCATAGTATCATTAATTACCGCAACTATCAGACCATCAAAGGGAGGGCTGTATTTTCCTTCCCCAAAATTAGAGGCCTCAATATTTGCTAAAATTGTTTCCTCTGTTCCGTTCCAAGATCTCTTCAAAGAGTATCCCGTGGTCTTATAACTTGGCACGTCACCCGCAGAAGAAAAATTAACTTTATAAGTTGCATTTTCTTTTACTTCATTTGGATTAAGTACAATCAAACTCATCTTTCCGGATCCAAGCCCCTTCTCAACTTTGTTCAAATCGCCCGAAACCTGAGGCGAACGGTAACCGGCGGAAGGTGCATTTGGTTTTACTACCGCACAATTAATATCAACGAATTTTATCTGTCCGGAAAAATCCTGAGAAATAATTTTGGTATTCTCGCTCGGGATCAAACCTTTAGTACCGTACAACGGATCACCCTGATCATAGGCGACAAGAGCATAATAATATGTACTCCCATTGGTGACAGTGGAATCAACATAAGAATGTTGAAGTCCGGTATCATTTCCTCTCCAAAAATGCGCGCCATTAATACCTATCGGGTCTGGGCCTTTAATTCCATCTTTCAAATCAAATTGAGCAATCGGTTTCCAATATTTTGGTTCGCCTTTTGAATCCGTTATTAATTTGATATCATTGAATTCGGGCTCCTGACTTCTATAAAGAAGATATCCCTCAAAATCTTTTTTCCTTAAGAATCTGTCGAAGGATTTTTCGGCATAATCATCCCAATAGAGAAATACTTTTTTATTTCCTGCAATCGCAGTCAAAGTAGGTTTCAAAGGCGGCTGAGAAAAATTATAATTCGCGTTGTAAATTGATTGAACAGTTTCCTTGTTAAAGACCATATCATCATAATCAACGCCGAATACCAGAGCGACAGAAAATCTTTCCCTCTTATAAATTTTTAAAGGAAACGGACCTGAACCAAACAGAATTTGAATGTTCGAGTTTGTCAATGAAGTATCAAAACTATTGTACCTCATTTTACGCCATATAACCTCATCATTCTTAGGCCATATAGCATTCGGTCCTTTGTTCGATAATCTCTCAATAACCAAACTTGTTAATCCGATCTGATCCGACTCATCCTTATCTGTCCTGTCGAAGTTAGGCTCGCCGTCAGTCGGTTTGCCGTCGCCTTCACCGTCGTCGGGACCGTTATACTGAGGATCTTCGGGACCAACGCCGTCCCTTCCGAGATCGTCATTCAGCGGTTCACCCGGATCCCATTTACCATTCTTATTTGAGTCCGTAAACGGAATCCAGTTTTTATTATCATCTATACCGTTATCCCTGCTTTCATCTATCATTCCGTCTTCATCATTATCAATTCCATCGGTAGAGTTACCCGGACTTTCCAAAAAGGCATAACCGACGTACCCTGTTTTACCGACAAAATCCGGAGAAATACCATCCTGATCGAATGCATATGCAAGATCGAGTTTGGTATTATATGATGCGTTATCATCACCATTATCATTGACACCGCCAACGCCTGTATCACAATAAAATCCGAAATAGGTTGTGTCTAAAGAAACATCAGAGAGATTTACGATATCATAGTGGAAGAAAATAATATCCTCAGCCAGAACATGAGACCATTGGAAACCTCTCACTTCTGTTCTTAATCCCAAACCTCCTCTGTTCTGATCTGAAGCAAGAGGAAAATATTGATAAGGCGGACGAGAAAATTCTTTGTCTCTGGAATCATCCATCGCATAAAAAACTTCAAGGTCGGCATTCATAACGCCCCTGCCGAAATAACCGAACCAATACCCGTCCCAGTTAGCGTCAACGTTCGGAAGAGACCGGGGCCACATTGAAGGCCAGGATAAAGGCCTGGTGCTCATCGCTGGCTGTTCAGATCCGGCTCTGGCATAACCGGGTATAGGTTCCATAACCCACAAATCACCGGTTACGGGATCAAAATCAACTTCCTCTCTATATGATGTCTGCGCGGGGTGAACAATTTGTTTATTCCCTGGCGCGAATACTGAAGCGGACACGATAGGAGTACATCCATCCAGATACATATTTCCCGTTCCTTTAGGCCATTCACCCGATGGTCTATCCGGCCACGTACCTACCTGCCCGTCATTGGAGAACAGCGTACGGACAAGGTTGCCATCCATCACACCTTTTTTTCTATAAGTTTTGTCTCCATACGGTTCAGCTCTATATTTTAATATCTGCTCCTGCGTTTGAGCCAGGGAGATATCTGTTGCAAGCAGGAGTACAAAAAACCATAAAATATTTCTTTTCATTCTAAACTCCATTTTCTAAAATAGCTCAGTGCATCGGATTAGAAATTAATATTGAATCCAATATTGATTCTTCTTGGGGATGAATAGTCACCCGGGTTTTTTAAATATTGTTCAATAGTATTCTTGCCGATAATAGGCGCCGCAAATTTAGTATTAAGATCTATACCGGCTCTGCCCGTGGTGCTTGACACGCCATATTCATTTTTAATATCCAGCAGATTATAAACAAGCAGGAAAGCATTAAGATTAAGGCCGAAGATTTTAAATTGCTTATTCGCCCGCAGGTCAACATTTATCGTGCTGGGTTTTCTTCCGTTGTTCTCAAAACGCAATCCTTGAGAATAACGCGGATCCTCCGTGTATGGCGCTCCGGAACCGTAGCTGAAAATAATTCCTGCAGTCCAATCGAGAGGGTTGCCCAATGTAATTGATGCATTGACCGTGTGTGTCTGGTCCCAGTTTAGAGGAACAACTTTCTTGTTAGACTCCACAGGAGGGTTTGCCTGATTATTGTAAAATTCGACCATAGGATCCGACGCGTTGCCAGATGCAACCTGATAAGTGTAATCAATTTTGGCACTGAAGAAATCGGCAAATCTTTTATCAAGCGTTACAATTATTCCTTTTACATTTCCGTAATCTCTGTTTATGAATCTGGCGTATGTGAATCCTTCATACGTAGTTAAAATTTGCATACCCAGGAGATTTCTTATATCGCTATAATAGAGTGAAAGGTCTACGGAAACATCCGGAAAAATCACCTGCTGCAGACCAAGTTCATACTTAACTGTTTTCTGCGATTTCAATTCCGGATTTCCCACACTTGAAGACAGAGATGAAGTCTGATCAATTAAATAAGCGTAGTTATTGTATAAGTTCTCAAAGCTCGGTACCTGGAAAAAATGTCCGTACGAAAAATGGATGGCTCCTTTATCGGACATAGGGAATGAAACTCCCAGCCGAGGGCTTATCTGATATTCCGATTCCGCATTTCTTTTAACAAATGCGTCGGGAAAATTCGGATTGTTCAATGGATTACGAAGATCGGCAGGTAATACAGTATTGGAACTGAAATAATCGAACCGGACTCCGGCATTAATGATCATTATATCATATTCCATCTTATCCTGAATATATGCTGAAATTTCGTAAGGGCTTCTTGTATAACTCTGGTTATATTTTGTATCTGCGTTACTGTAGCCAAGAGTAAAAATAGCATTGCCCACGGAATCTATTTGGCCTTCGGTCATATTACGTATAGTTTTCCAGCTATTAAAAATTGAATGTACTCTGGCCTCCGCACCAATTTTAATTTTGTGTTCTTTTGTAATCTGTGTTTCGAATGAAACCTGTCCGATATATGTTTGCGTGTATCTGTTGTATCTGTCCGTTTCGTTGCCGCCCTGATTAAATGTATACCCGGTTATAGGAGAACCCTGATTCGGTTCTACGTACCGGGGATCGTATTCATTTTCATATAAGTAGCCCCAGTATTTATGATAATTAGATGATAATTTTAGAGTTGCATACGTGCTTTGGGAAGGGACCCAGCTAACCTGAAAACTGTTGATTGTGTTGGTCCAGTAATTATTCTTAGTTGCATCCGGAGTCCATTTGTATGCATGGTTGTAACCTTTACTCCAGTTATCGTCCCAGAAAACACTGTAACTGAATTTCCATCTATTATAGTTATAAGAGAGTTTCCCGTTAAAAGATTTCTTTTCGTATGGATTCATAGGAACATATGCGCTGTCTCCCGTACCATGATCTATCCACACTGTATTGTTTCCCGGGATTGGAAATGTGGGCCTATCATCATACACATTGTAAACTCTTCTTCCGTATAAATAACCTTCATCGCGGTAAAATCTGCCTGTAAGGAAAAAAGTTAAATTGCTTAAAATTTTTGTAGGTCCGCTTAAGGTTAATTGAACATCCCGCGGGCCCTTAAGGATTGCCTTGTTCACATTTTGAAAAATATCTGTGTGCGTCGTGAAATAGTTCCCCACATAAGCGGAGGCGGAACCTTCGTACTTTGATTCACCGTCCTTGGTAACGATATTAACAATACCTGCCATTGCCTGTCCGTACTCGGCATTAAAAGTACCGCTGATAACTTCCATTTGTCTGATTGAAGTATTCTCAACTTCTACCGACATACCACCGTTGAAAACATCCGTGACGGTAACACCGTCAACGAGGTACGATACTTCACCGGAACGACCGCCTCTAAAATGTCCGTTGACAACACCGGCCTGCAGATTTACTATCTGGTTCAGATTTTCAACGGGCATCATTTTAATTTCTTCGGATGAAATAATTGCGGTTGTTGAAGTAAGATCTTTGGTGACGAGCGGCTGTTTCGCCTGAATGACAATTTCGCCTAAATTTACCGTATTGGGAGTAAGCTCGGCATCGAGACGGGTTGTCTGATCAATTTTAATTGAAACTTTCTGTACGGTAATTTTGTGATATCCGATAGATGAAACCACGACCGTATATGTACCCGGAGATATATTATTTATATAGTAATATCCGTCCAGATCAGCTACGGCTCCAAAATTTGTACCGGTTATAACAATCGTTGCGCCGATTACCGGATCCTTGGTTTCGGAATCCAGCACTTTACCTGAGAGTTTTCCGGTCGTACCTGCATTAATAAATGAAGAAGCAAACAACATCAAAATAAGACTCAGATGTAATACACTTCTCGCCAATTTGATTCTCTCCATTGTATTAATCCTGCACATAATCTATCCCTTGAATAATTTAGTTATAAAAACAAAAGGGCACTTTAAATTCTAAAGTGCCCCTGAATTGATTTTGACTATTTAACCAGCATCATCTTCTTTACACTCGAGAAAGAATTACTCTCAACTTTGTAAATGTATACTCCTGACGCAAAGTGCGATGCATTAAAATCAACTTTATAATGTCCGGCTTCCTGATATTTATTTACTAAATCTGCAACCTGCCGGCCGAGAATATCATAAACTTTCAATGTAACAACGCCTGCTTTAGCAATCGAGTATTTAATTTGGGTTGTTGGGTTGAATGGATTAGGATAATTCTGGTCCAAAGAATAAGTGAATGGCAATTCAAATTCAGCGCCTGTTGTTATTTGATCAGAATCACCCAGCCATGTGTACATCCATTTTGAAGGATTATTCCAGCCGTTGTCATTATTAAACGGCGACCAGCTGATCTGTCCTTCACGGTTGCTTGCCAGATCGGTAGAATTCTTCCCGTCATTATCACACACAACAAAATCAAGAGGAATCTTGTAACCTGCCTTTATGTAGATTGAGTCCTGGGTTCCAGCAGGAACTTTTCTCAATTTTGCAATATCACTTATTTTAATTCTCGCTTCAGTGACGTATCCTGAAGGGAATTTTTCCTGCCAGTAATAATTAACACCGGGCATCAACAAAGAATCTTTTTCAGATTCCCAATGATCGCTTCTGGCCCAGTCTTTATTAAACCTGAAGTGGTAATCCGGAGTTTTGCCGTGTTTGTAGGAGGTGTGCTGTTTGGCTTCCTGATTATAAAGCCCGATCTCAATTTCCGGACAGTCAAGCGCCCAGCTCATACCTCTTTGAAGGTATGTTATATCGTTAAAGACGATATCATCATTAACATCAGCAGCGAAATAGAGATAAGTTTGATCAATTGCTATGTACATGTTCGCAGACAAATCCGCATTATTATCAACCTTAAAACCGGTCATAATATGAGCAGAACCATCCTGCGGATATAATCTGAACGGAGTAACACCTGCAGCAGTCCACTCTTTCAAATTGCCGTCAGCAGCCCAGGTTGGCATCGAAAGAATTGGAATAGTAGGTATACCCTTAGCCGTATTCACGGTTGCACCGGTGCTGGTAACTGCTCCGATATTGCCGGCTTTATCTACCGCATTTACAGCGTAATAAAAAGTACTGGTCCTGTCTGTCTTGGGTGACCGCAGCAAATGCTCAATTACTTGAGTGCCTCTTGGTACATCAAATGCAACAACCTCAACACCTGCGGCCTTAATGTTTGTTATTGGTGATCCGCTGGCATAAATATTATATTTTTCAGTTGTTTCACCTGTCAGATCATTCCATGTTACAAGATTTGAATAGGTACCCTTTACAACAGTTACCGTAGGGGCCAATGGTGCAGTAATATCAAATTCCTGGTAACCGGACTGCTGCATCATACCGAATAGCAGTGTTCCGATCATTTTTTCGCCTTTTGGACCTGCATCCGGTCCTACACCAACTCCAAGAACTTCAATCCTTATTTTAGTCATCTTATCGGGATTAAAGGTCTGGTCACCTTTAGCACCGTTCGGGTTCAAACCCCATCCTCCGACAGGTGGATACTGATCACCATTGGTACTATAAGCAACCTGTTTCAGCGGCAAATCGTATCGTGCCCAATCTGAAACTTTGGTCAGATCGATAGGAACTTTTGTAATCCACTGCTCTTCGTCCGTTCCATTACTTTTTTCAAAAAGGAATATTCTGAGTATAGCTCTTTTAGGAACGGTAGTTGAAACAGCTTTAAGATTTTTTATGAATAAAGATAAATAGGTTCTCTCAACAAATTTGGTTGGCGCTGTAACAGGAATATCCATAGCTACAAATCCGCCCCAATCCTGAGAAGCAAAACATGTATAATCGAACTTTAATGAACCGGTGGTACCTTCAACCTTGTCAGTAGCTTCATTTGTTAGTGCAAGAGCACCCTTTCCTGAAGGACCGGCCCAGTCCATATCGTCTTTGCCAAACTGTGAAGCCATATTAACGAAAGAAAGAACAGGGGGAGCATAGCGGTCACCGGTAACAGCCAATCCGTCAATAAGGATAGTTCCTGAAGCTGTCGGCGTGTTTGCTCCGCTGCCGGTGGTAATATAAACAATAGCAAATTCCATAGTTTTAATTTTGTCGAGCTGAATTTCCCGGTCGCCATCTCCAAACTGAAGTGCCCACTCTTTAGTTTTGTCGCCGCCGTCTTTAAAAACACTCAGAGGAACAGTAACTTGTTTCCATTGTCCGGAAGCATCCGCAAGATTAATAGGCATTTCCTGGAACCAAAGGTCACGGAGCCCCGCATCATTTACGTCACCAAGTTTTAATTCAATAAAAACCGAACCCGGTTTTGATGTTACAACCGGAGTAACAACTTTGTACCAGAACGTAAGGGAAGTGCCGGTGGATAAGTTATAATACTGAGGTAATGGATTCGGCGTAGCTCTAACTATATATCCGCCCCAGCCATCACCCGCACCGATTGTGTAATCAACTTTAAGCGATGCTGTTCCCTCTTTTTTATCGGCGGTATGATCCGTTAAATCCATCTTGGCTGTTGCCGAGCCCTGGTTGTTGTAAAGCTGGGACATGTCCCAGAATCCGCTTGCAACCGAATTATCAAGCGGCTGGTAAACATACGTCTGAGCGTATGCTGATCCAACGATTAATAGAAATAGTGTGAGAGTTAGAATTTTTTTCATATTACTTCTCCTTTTGTTTGGTGCCTCTGTTATTTATTTGGGCTGTTTTCCGAAAATGTAATTAATTTATACGAATAAATACCATAAACTCAGCGTAAGGATTAAAATCAAACCCGAAAGAACAACGTTAACTCCGATGCGAGAAATTCCCGCGGCATTATTGGTAATATCGGGACCGCTGTTCTTTTGAGCGAACAGAAAATTTATCTTTTGAGAACCGAACTCAGTTCCGTACCGGAAAAAATAACTGAGTGAGATTAATAAAAATGAGGTTGCCAGAAAAAGAAAAATCGTGAAGTGGAGGTAATTAATTTCCGCATAGGCAACAAGAATCGGATTATTTATCATGCCGGATTTATTTAGAAACTCTATAAGAAATCTGGACACGCCCAGAAATTCACCGGCTATTAAGGAGATAAACGCGCTCTTTGCGTTTATTTTTTTGAACGTTAATCCCAGAATAAAAACAGCTGTTATCGGGGCACTTATAAATGCCTGAGTACTCTGGAGGAAAATGTAAATATGAGAATTGACAATCTTAACAAACGGGACGAGAAGAATAACCACACCAACGGTTGTAATCGTTGCCATTCGCCCTACAAAAACTAAGGTTCTATCCGATGCATCAGGGTGTTTTGGCTGATAAAAATCGATAGTATACAGTGCAGCGATGCTGTTGAATGCCGAAGAGAGAGACGACATCACGGCAGATAAGAAGCCGGCAATTACAATCCCTTTTATTCCTACAGGCAGAATATTACTTGCCAATAACTGCGGATAGGCCTCATCACCTCTAACATCCGGATAAAGAGCAAAAGCGATCAACCCCGGTAGTACAAGTAAAAAGAGGGGAAGAATTTTCAGAAAAGAAGCTATTATAGTTCCGGTCCGCGCATCATTTATGCTTTTCGCGCCGAGAACTCTTTGAACAATGTAGTGATCCGCACACCAGTACCAGAAAGCGATAATTGGTGCTCCGAATATAATCCCCGTCCACGGGAAATCGGGATCGCTCATCGGTTTGAACATCTGGAAATGCTCGGCAGGCAATCTCTCGCGTAAACCCGCGAGACCGCCCACTTCATTAAAACTGAAAATAGTTAATAAAACTGCGCCAATGATAAGAACTATGCCCTGGAAGACCTGAGTACGTACAACAGCCGAGAATCCTCCGACAAGAGAATATATACCGGTGAGAAGAATAATTATAACGGCGGAAGAAAAAATACTTAGACCGAATATTTTATTAAAAAGGATTCCGCCCGCAAAAAGTGTAACTAACACTTTGGTAATCACATAGGTGAAGATTGACAGTGCTGAGAAAAATTTTCTGCTTGAAGCGTCGAATCTCTTTTCCAAAAATTCTGGAGTTGTTAGAATTCCGGCTCTCTTATAAATAGGTGTTATAAACCATCCAAGCATGATAAGAAGGAAAATTGCAATCAATTCAAATTGAGCGACTGCCAAACCGCGCGAAGCGCCTTGACCGGCCAGTCCGATGAAATGTTCGCTTGAAATGTTGGTTGCAAATAAAGAAATGCCCACTGCGAACCAGCCGAGATTCCTTCCGGCAAGAAAATAATCTGTTAAATTTTTATCCCGGTTACGCAGGTATAGCCCAATTCCGAGAACGGCCGCTAAGTAAATTAATATGATTAGACTATCGTAAACGCTAATGGGGTTATTCATAAGCATTAAACAAACAAAAATAATACCGATTATAAGTTGAAATTATAGTCCAAATTGCAGCACTATCTTAAGAGAAATTAGATCGGATTATCAATTTGATAATCAGCAGTTATTATTCTGATAAGCTTATTTGAGCAATATTAATTTTTTACTTTCAGAAAATTTGCCTGAAGAGAGAGTATAGAAATAAACACCCGGCGCCAGACCGGAAGCTTCAAAATTAATCTGGTGATTTCCAGGTTCCTGGTACTTATCAACAAGTTCCACTACTTCCCTGCCAAGCAGATCACTTATTTTTAATTTTACTACTCCGGCCTCAGCGATGGAATAACGTATAACGGTGGAGGGATTGAACGGATTAGGATAATTCTGAGAGAGTGAATAATTATTTGGTGTTTGAGTAACACTGCCGACACCAGTTGTCAGCTCTGAAACCCTCACATAATCAACAATCATCGTTTGAGGGAAAACTGTTGTAGCATCAGGATATCCTCCCCAGTTTCCTCCAACGGCAAGATTCAGAATAATAAAAAACGGAGCCTGAAATGCGCTCATGCTGGGAGTGAATGGCAGAAGGTAATAGAGAACGTCATCCAGATACCAGATAATCTTCTGCGAATCCCATTCAATGCGGTATACATGAAAGTCGTCCGATAATTTTGCATTCGGTAATTTATATGATCCCCCTTTGGATTGTTTTCCGTTTGAACTCCAGTGGGCGGTACCGTAGGCAGTATTATCCCCGCTTACTCCGCCGATCATCTCCACAATATCTATTTCCCCGCAGGCAGGCCATCCCACTGTATTGATGTTTGCTCCGAGCATCCAGAAGGCCGGCCATATTCCCTGCCCGTGGGGCATTTTTATTCTCGCTTCAATTTTACCATACTTCCATGAAAGCCGCGTAAGAATTCTTGCCGATGTATAGAAAAATCCGCCAAAATTCTCTCTAAGAGCTGTAATAATAAGCTTACCGTCACTAAGCGTTATATTTTTAGGATTATTCGTATAATACTCAAGTTCGTTATTTCCCCATCCGTTGTTGTTCCCTAACTCATATTTCCAGAAAAAATCATTGAGAGCGGTATCATTAAATTCATCGGACCAGACCAGCCGGTAATTCTGTGCCAATGAGATACCCTGAATAATTAGCACCGTAATAAAAACAGAAATTAATTTATGCATACGAAAATATCTCCGAATCATTTTATCAACAGCATCTTTTTAGTGAATGAAAATTTATCCGTCGTTAATCTGTAAAAATAGACGCCGCTTGAGATTTCATGGTTTACAGAATTGCCATTAAACGAATAAGCTGAAAATTGAGAATTATAATTTCCTGCAGGCTGCTTTGCATCGACAAGCGTAGCAACCTTTCTTCCGAGCAGATCAAAAACATTTAATGTAACATAACTTTCTGTCGCAAGACAGTACCTTATAGTTGTAGTGGGATTAAATGGATTTGGAAAATTCTGCATCAGAACAAATCCGCCGGGCAGTTCATCACCGCTGCCATTTTTCACGCTTACAGTTAGCCCGTCTTTTGATGCGTACGGAAGGTATGTACTTCTTAAATTCGCAGCCGCCGGTTTTTCCGTGAGGCGATCCATGGAGATTAATCCCATTGTCTGAAATCCGCTCGATTTATACTGGTACCAGTCATAAACGCACCACCATGTAGTACCCATCAGAAAACCTCCCGGAATTGGATTTCCGGAAATATCATATGGTATATGCAGTTTGAAGGCATTGAATGTCTGGGTCAACACAGTTGACTGCTGATTTAAAGTAGACCCGTTTTCAGATGACCAATAACCAAATTCGGTTGCAATTAACGGTTTAGCGGGATTGGCGGCGGCAGCGTTATTCAGGAATGAATATGTAGGACCGAAATAATTCTGGCTTGAACCGTAAAAAATTCCGTAATAGAGGGTCCATCCCGCAATATCAAGAGGCGCCATTGTAGGATCAGAAGGCCCGGGTCTGTCAGCCGCGGCAGACTGAGTGAGCAACCTTCCGTCATTATAAAATGTCTTGTAATCATTTTTAAGATTATTATTATAGGCTAGTCTGCCGGATTCCTCCTTGCATTCATTCGAGGCGCTCCACATAATAATAGAAGGTCTGTTAAAATCCCTGAAGACCATTTCTCTGAACATTTGCTGATGTATGCGCCGTTCGTTATTCTGAATATTGAATGATTCGGGTGTGTCAAACTGCCATACGGGAATCTCCTCCATTACCGCCAGCCCTAATCTGTCAGAGATAAGATATGTATAAGTATGGTTAGGATAATGTGAAGTACGCAGATATAGCGCGTTCAATCCTTTTATTGTCCGGAGATCGGAATATATTATCTCTTTGGGAACACTTCTTCCGTAAAGCGGATGTTCCTCATGGCGCGCAACACCCGGAAGAAAAATAATTTTATTATTCAATGCGAATTTACCCTGACTGGTCACTGCTGTTCTAATTCCGAACTGGGTGTAATATTCATCGAGCACGGCCTGATCACCGTCGCTTTTTGTGAGAGTAACTTTCATCACGTATAAGTTCGGAGAATTCATTGACCATAACTTTGGATTCGGAATATTATGCGTTAATTTGACTGCCGTAGCTCCGTTGGTATTTAAATTTACCAAAGTGCCGGCAGTTCCGTTGAACAAAATCTCATTCCCGATAATATCTTTAGCGTATTCAGACTGAATATTATTCTGATTCATCGCCGTTTCGTAAATACTGAATTTAACAAAGACATTTTTGGTATCACCCTTATTATTTATTACCACAGTCGTGGCAATATTTCCCGCCAGATCTTCCGGTACAATATTCGTCCTTACAACTGATACCGATTCAGCGATTTCAAGATAAACATCATGTATAATACCGGAATAATTGAACCAATCGCATTTTGTATAAGGGACAATATCATTACGCGTATCCCATTCAATGTTATCCACACGTACGGATATTTTATTCGTTCCGCCATAATTAAGAAATGATGAAACATCGAATGCGAACGGCGTATAGCCTCCCTCATGATATCCGGCATAGTGATCATTAATCCAGACGTCACAGACATAATTGACTGAATAAAAAATCAGTTTAATAAATTTACCGGCATTAGAGGCATCGATGTTAAATGTATTTCTGTACCAGATTCCGTCTGCATAAATCTCCGGAGGTTTAGGATATGTATTCATCTGGTTTTCTACGCCGGGAATAGATTTTGTTGACCAGCCTGAATCGTTAAATGATGAAAGATGGCGTCCGGCCGCTTCCGTAATTATGTTGGCTAAACCCGCCGCATCACGCTTTGCTAATGTTAAATTATCGTCCGCATTAAATCTTTGTTTCTTCCAGTCACCTCCAAGGTTTATCATAACCCTGGATTGCTTTTCAAATGTGGGGAGGGCAAATCCGTTTTGGAACGGAACGAAAATACTGGTTACACCATTTATCCCGTCTTTCATTTCGATGAGACTGAGAGTGGGAGCTAAAGTGGCAGTTTGCCCAAATTTTGTTTCCGGAGAAAACGAAATAATCAGAAATAATAAGATTATGGCAGTTGATGATTTGTGCACAAACAAACCGGAAAGGTTATAAATAACAT
The DNA here is from genome assembly GCA_002839795.1 of Ignavibacteriae bacterium HGW-Ignavibacteriae-3. Lineage (GTDB taxonomy): Bacteria > Bacteroidota > Ignavibacteria > Ignavibacteriales > Melioribacteraceae > Fen-1258. The sequence goes on from PGYS01000078.1 coordinate 14,530, forward strand.
TTTAAATTCTCAAAAATAGTACCAGAAATTAAGTCGCGGCATAATTCGAAATTTTTGCGTAAGAGAACAATTCGGGCGGCAGGTATTAAAATAATTATTAAAATGATAACAAAAAGTTATAGAATTAATAACTTACAGAGTGATAAAATTAGATCAAATCTAACTTCATATAAAATTCACCCTTATTTCAATTTAAGTTCTTTACACATTCTGTAATAGTTCGGTGGTGCAAGTCCCAGCTTTTTTGCCGCATCGGCATCAGAATCCGACTGCAGGCGAATGTATTTGAAATACTTTTCCCTGAAAATTTTTTCCATCATCTTTAATGGTTTGGGGCCGTCGGTTGAATCGAAGCTGAGTGAGTCAATCGAAAAATAATGTTCGCTTCGGGATGGATTTTTACCGAGTGCAGTCTGGATTAATTCAGCAGTAATAATTTTTTCATCATAAAAAAGCAGACGCTGGACAAGATTTTTTAATTCCCTTACATTCCCGTGCCACTGATAATCGATCAGCAGCTTCATAGCATCTTCAGTAATGACGGGCATGGTTTTGCCCATATCAATGGAAAATTCATTCATAAAATAGTCTGCGAGATAATGAATATCCTCCTTCCGTGCCTTCAGGGGAGGAACATGAATCGGCACGACATTTAGCCTATAGAAGAGATCTTCCCGGAATTTTTTATTCCGGACTTCATCCTCAAGGTTTCTGTTTGTCGCAGATATTACACGCACATCAACTTTTATTTTTTCCGTACGGCCGATTTTTTCAAGTTCGCCGTCCTGCAAAACCCTGAGAAGCTTAACCTGAGCAGTGATGGGCAACTCTGAGATTTCATCAAGAAAGATCGTCCCGTGATGCGCCATCTCAAAAAGTCCCGGTTTACTTTTTTCTGCCCCTGTAAAAGCGCCCTTTTCGTATCCGAATAATTCGCTCTCTATTAACTGATCGGGAAGTATAAAATTTTCATACTTCCGCTCTCTCTTGTAATGAATATTATAGGCGACCAGTTCTTTACCGGTTCCGGACGAGCCGGTAATTAAAATCGGAGCATTGCTTTTTGAGCATTTAATAATTTGCTGGGACAGATCCTTCATTGCGGGTGAAACCCCAATTATTTTCTTATTCGAAAGTATATCTTCAACATTTTTATCGATCTTTTGACTGGATTTCTGTTTCTCTTTAATGAGTTTTTTTCTTTCGTAGGCGTTGAAAATACTTATTACAAAATCAGTCGGCTGATAGATGTAATCCTCTATATCGCCGGGATATTTTGTGCAGTACCAGAAGGCCCCGGCTTCAAGAAGATTGTGGGCAAAATCGTAATCGGTAATGTTTATTGTCATCTTGGTAATAACAATAATCTGCAGTGCTGAATCACACTCTTTTATTTTTTTAATAAGGTGAGCGCCCCGCAGTCCTCCGGCAATCTGAAAATCCATAATTACTATATCTATTAAATTTTTTTTCACCCGAAGAAGTTCAACCGCAGACAGCCCATCCGAGACCACATCTATAATTTTAATTCTTTCCTTAAAGGGTTTAATAGTATTTTCAACCCTCCGCACGTCAAATTCTTCGTCCTCGATGAGCAAAACATTTATTTGGTCTGAGATCATTTTAGTCCTCTTCAATAAAACTTAAATTTAAATTCCGATCGTAAATTTGCATCCGCCGCCTTCCAGATTTTCTACGTCGATGCTCCATCCGCATCTCTGTTTGGATATTTCGTACGCAATATAACATCCATAACCCGAGTGCTGTCCTTCAGTTTTTGTGGAAACATTCTCCTGAAACAATTTTTTAACTCCGGCTTCATTAGTTTCTAACAGTTCCGGCGGGATACCCGGGCCGTTATCATAAATAAGCAGGGTCGTTGCTTTTTTATCAGAGTCATATTTGGTCTCGATATTAATTACAAGTTCGGTATCTCCGCCGTGATCGATACTGTTCTGAATCAGGGGATCAAGCACCTCCCAAACCACAAATTCATTAATGCTCAACAGCGGAATTTTTTCATCAAGATCCATTCTGATCTTGAAAGCGCCGGATTTGCGCGCCGTCCTGTTGAATATGTTTTCCACAATAAAACGAATTACATCATTCAGATCTGTTTTGAATACCGCATTTCGAATTGTCTGTACGGGAGGATCATACCATTTCATATCGTAAATCACCCGGGATATAAAATTTGAATAACGGGAAACGCGGTATTTAACTTCATTTATGTTGTCCGGTGAAAGCATTCTTAAATCATCTTTTATAAATCCCATTACTTTTTCTGCTTTGTGATGGGTATGATAAATTCTTTTAGTAAACATTGCTTCTTTATCATGTTCGATAATCTGTTTAATACTGCTCTCATGTTCTTCGAGTAAAAGTTTTTGAGTTTCATCCCGCTCTTTTACAGTATAAGTTGAGATATAATACATCGCAAGCAGTCCCAGAAGAAACAGCGATGAATAAATAAGAGAAGTTTCTTCATAATTAGAGACAATTTCTCTCTGAATAAAAGAGACATCCGCCGTATTGCGCATATATAGCGCGCCGATGAATTCCCCGCTGGGGACGAAAGGAACAAATATATGATATGTCTGCTTATCGCTGTGAACATTTATTATCTGTTCGGTTTTTACAAGCTCGGTTTTCACGCTGTCATAGATTCTTATTGCCTCTTTGTGCTGCAATGAGCTCTCCGGGATTTCAAGATTTTGATTAAAGATAAATGAAAATAGAACCCGTCCGTCGTCAATGGCTTTGATTTCGTTCCTGTAGTTCACCAGCAGGCAGATCTCTTCAACATTTTGCTGTAGCACCTGCTGATTAAGTATAATATCGAAGAACTGTATGATCTTTCGTTTATCTGTTTCATTCACCGGTGAATTCATTTTTGAAGTTTCCAGAAGCAGTTCAAGGGTTGTTGTACTCAGGTTTGCAAACCTCTCCGCGGAATGCTTCTGAAACCATTCCTGCGTGTTTTCCACGAAATTGTGAAGAGAGGCTTTATGTACGTATGACAGAACAAGCTGAAAAATAATCAGTCCTATAAAAAGTACCGTCAGGTGCTTGAATTCAAAATGGTATTTCTTAAAATTTTCTAATAGCTGTTTCTTCATATCATCACTTAATAAAAAAATCTCCTGAATTGCTGATTCTTTGCGCTTCACTCAGCGCTTTTTTTATACTGATTTTCTTCTGAATGGCCAGATTTAAGTATGAAGCAATTATGTCTGAGCATTTTGTATACTTTTCAGAAAATGGCCTGTGAACACCGCTATTAAAAACTTTTGTGTAAAATTTTAATTCAGGGTATTTATTCATAAATGTACTGTCGGAATAGATACTTCTCAACACCGGCAAATTTCCGCCTATCTCATAAAAAGAGCGCTGAACTTCGTAACTCTGCAGAAATTTAATAAACTCAACTACTTCATTTTTTTTTGTGGAATTTCTGGACATCATCAAATTCCACCCTCCGATTATGCTCGCGGGCCTGCCGTTCTGAAAGTGAGGAATCGGAGCAGTTTTATAAATCCCCGAAACATCTTTATCCTCTATATTATTTTTATACCATTTATAAAACCCCGGCCATCCTCTCATAAATATATCCTGATTATTTACAAAATGTGAATAACTCTCATATTCCCTGAAATCGGTAATTTGCCGCGGAGAAAGTCTATAACGGTTAACAAGATCAACTAAAAGCTGAAGTGCTTTTTCGGCTCCTTTCGTGTTTAGCCTTACTGTATCACTCACAAAAAGTTTTTCATTTTCTGATTCAAGCATTTCGACAAAACTGCACATCAATCCCTCGTAATCATCGGAAGGAAATACGTAAAAAGGATTGCCGGAAGATTTCAATTTTTGGCCAAGTGCAATAAATTTTTCCCAGGTTATAAAATTATCCAATTCATTTTTAATTTTTTCATAATCCGGAAGCTTTTTAAGAATCTTGCTGTTATAATATAAAATTCCGATATCGAAGTAGAGAGGCATTGCAACAAGTTCACCCTCGCTATAACATGTGGCCATTGCTTCATCTAAAATCTGCTTCTTTTGCGAATCCGTGAAATATTTACCCAACGGCTCAGTCCATTTTGCAAAACGAGGTACCCATATCTGGTCGACAGAAAAAAGATCAATCTTATCGCTGCCGCTTCTAAGATACCGTATAAGCAGTTCTTTTCTTTCATTAGTACTGAATTTCTCAAACGGAAGATCTATAGGAACAACCTCAATTCTGCCTTTATTTAATTTATTGAAACTGTCAATTGCCAGTTTATGACTTTCAGAAATATTATCAACAAAATAAATTCTCTTCAGACCGCTATGTTCAATTTTGAAATAATCTCCGTATAAATACATCACAATGAAGACAATTATTACCAGAGTTGTAATAGCTGTAATAGAGAGATAAAATGTTTTTATACTTTTCCTGAATTCTAACATAGGCAGCCTATCTAAAAGAGATTTTTCTTCTTCATATTCTCGTAAATCCTGAACCAATTCGAAAAATTTGGTGTGAAAGGCACAGCGAGAAGCTGACCACCAAAGCCGAACCTTCTCAGAACAATCATGTCTATTGTTGAAATTTTTATGGATTTAAGAAGAGCATCATTAATCTGTATCCCGTAAGTAACCGCCAGTTTTGCCGTAGCATCGTCAAGATTTTTATACATTTTTTCTGTTCTGATAATATTTTTAATGTCTTCTTTTGCCTCCTCGAAACTAGCAACTCTTTCCTTCCTGCCCTCTTTTTTCTCTAATAACTTGATAAGGGCGTATCCGTCTGAGGTTTTGATCGGGCCGGCTACATCCCCGATTTCCATTTGTGCCGCTGCTTTTCCTATTTCTCCTTTTTCAGATGCTTTGAAAAATCCTGATAAACCTCCCTGCGTGTTCGATGATTCATTAGAGGAAAATTTTGCGGCCAGCGTTACAAAATCAGCACCCTTATCCATTTCATTTAAAATAGATTCAATTAAGTCCAATTCGGTCGTTATAATCTCGGCTATTTTATACTCATCAGGCTGCTGAACAACCTGATTTACTTTTACGAAATAATTGTACGCGTCGTCATCGGAAACGAACTCTTCCTTAAAATATTTTTTCTTTTTTTCATGCGCCAGGTAGTAATCTTTCCACATTTTTAATTCCGAGGCAACTTCCGGCAATTTTTCGTAACCTCTTTGTTTTGCTTCACGGGCCAGCATTTCGTTCTTGATATATGTGCTGACATAAGAATTTAATTGGTTTCTTACATTTGTAGAATCCAGTTTATTGAACTGGAAATCATGAAATCCGAGATATTCGAAAAACTTTGCGAGCGGGACCGGATCTTTCTGAAATTTAATAACAACCTCATTCAATTCCCCGG
>PGYS01000212.1 GCA_002839795.1 Ignavibacteriae bacterium HGW-Ignavibacteriae-3
GTATTTCTGGGCAAAGGTTACAATTAGTGCAAAGTAACTCATCATTGGGGTGATTAGGTTAGTAACCGAATCTCCAATTCGAAATGCAGCCTGAGTAAGGCCAGGATGATAAGGCGGATCTATCAGCATTAACATTGGTATAAAAACTGGTGCCATTATAGCCCACTTTGCCGATGCGCTCCCCATAAACATATTAATAAATGCCGATAGGAGAACAAATGCTACTATTAGGGTAACTCCAGTTAATCCGATTGATTGTAACGTATGCGCACCCTTTATTGCAAAGATTATCCCCAAGTTACTGTAGTTGAAAAAGTATACAAACTGTGCAGCGAAGAAAACAAGTACTATATAACCTCCCATTCCGCTCATTGATTGGCCCAGAAATTTAGCTACATCCTTATCATTCTTTATTGATTTAACAATAATCCCATAAACAAGCCCAGGAATAAAAAACATTAAAAGAATAGCAATTATGATCCCATTGAAGAATGGGGAATGCAATATTGAACCCGTTTCTGGATCTCTAAGAATACCATTTTCGGGAATAATGGTTAATGCTAATGCTACCAAAGTTATAACTAAAGCAATTCCTGCCCATCTCAATCCTTTCTTTTCTTGTTTTGTAAGCTGAACAATAGGCAGTTTCTCTGCTGAACCCTCATATTTCCCCAAACGAGGCTCAACAATTCGCTCAGTTACCCAAGTACCAACAATTACAACCAAGAAGCTGGAGATAAACATAAAATAGTAGTTAACAGCGGGGTTTACTACCATTTCGGGCATAATCATTTGTGCTGCAGATTCTGAAATTCCTGCCAAAACAGGGTCTATTGAACCAATAAAAAAGTTAGCCCCAAAACCACCACTCACTCCTGCAAATGCGGCTGCAAGCCCAGCCATAGGGTGACGACCCAAGGCATGAAAAATCATTGCTCCAAGCGGAATCAGAATCACATAACCTGCTTCTGATGCTAAATGTGATAAAATTCCGGCCAATACAATTGCTCCGGTTACTAGTTTAGGAGGAGCGCTAAGTACCAACGAGCGAATCATAGTAGTAAACAAGCCCGATCCTTCAGCAACCCCAATACCAATCATCACTACTAGCACATAGCCCAATGGTGGAAATTTTAGAAAGTTGCTGATTAAATGGGTGTAAATCCACCTAATTCCATCGCCACTAAGCAAATTTCTGGCTTCAATAACAGTACCATCAACAGGATGAAGGGCATGTGCTCCAAGAACATGACCTAACCATGATATAACAACCACAATTATCGCCAGTAGGGCAAAAAGTGTCGCTGGATGAGGTAATTTATTACCTATAACTTCTACGTAGTCTAACGAGCGTACAAATAGCCTAGATGCTTTCTCGCGAATCTTTCCGACTAACCTTTTCATCTCAAGTTATTTAGTTGATTAATATTGATTTAGTTACTATTGATTCGGGACTAGAAATTTGTCGCCCGTACCCTCTATTATCACTTTTTTCCAATCATCTGGATAGTTTGGATGCTTCGGATTTAAAGGGAATCCCCAGGGATTTCGGAGAAACTCTCCATCCTTCTCCTGCTTCACATTACCATCGAGATACTTAACTAAAAGGAAATTGCCTAAATCACGCCAATCATTAACCAATTGACTAGCAGTATTGTTTGAGAACTCAGTAAGAAAATCAGCAGCCATTTTAGGATTGTTTTCGTATAGAACTTTTGCAGCAGCATCAATGGCTGGGATCATGGCTTCATATCGATCGCGAAGTTCGTTTTGTTTCATTTTGATATCAACAATAGCCCTATCGTAAAATAAATATGCAAAGTGAGATACGCGCTGGAAAGTCCAAAAAGCCGATGTTTCGCTGTAGGTTAAAATATCGCCATTCTCCTCAGAGTGACTATAGGGAACATGTGTTATTCCAGCATAAAATGGGGCATGAACAGATAGATTAGCATCATCTAAACCATACCAAAATATTCCACCAATAGGATTGGGAAGCCAATTGCGCATTTGCGCAACCCATGAGAATGCGGTTTGCTGTGTTGCAGTAGTACGCTCATGAAAATAATCTTTACCATCGTACTTCCATGTCATTGGGCGCCAACGGTAAGGTAATCCCAGCGGGCCAGCACCAACATCCTTCGACATATCCAACTCAGTTCCTTGTAAATGGTTGGCTTTAAACTCCATCAAATCGCGTGGAGTAAGTTTTTTACTTGGCTCAATCCAAAGTGGCATACGAGGTCCGCTTGCCATACCTGTTGCATAGTCCCAGTATTGCTTCATATCGTCACTCACCTGATCAAACATTGCCCAAACACGAAGCTCGCAAAAACGGGCAGCGCCAAAATCTAAGGGAGCATAGCT
>PGYS01000079.1 GCA_002839795.1 Ignavibacteriae bacterium HGW-Ignavibacteriae-3
TAATGCTTCTGCTGATATTTTTTCTCCTGTCATCGCAGTTTGTAATGCAGACGGGCGTAAAAGTTAAATTACCGGGCGCCCAGAATAATGAGCAGGCGCAGCCTTCTAATTTTTCCGTGACCATTACAGATCAAAATAAAATTTATGTTGGTGTAGAAGAAACTTCGCTTTCATCCCTTAGCGCGAAACTGGCACAGGCAAAACCGTCTAATCCAAACGAAAGTTTAATCATACGGTCGGATAAATCCGTGAAAATTGATATGATCATAAAAGTACTGGATGCGGCCAAGGGAGTCGGTGTAGACAAATTTACAATTCTAACTGAAAAAGTTTCATACTGATGGAAATTAAGAAACCAAGAAATATTTCATACATCGCTTCGGTGTCATTTCATTTATTGCTGGCATTGATATTCTGGTTTATAAAAATGTCTTCTGATGCCCCATCTGAGGAATATCTGCTCGTAGGTTTCGGCTCCGGGAGCGGAATGGGCAACCCCAGTGCTGTAGGCACAACATAAAATATTGAAGAGCAAAAAACTGCGCCCGAGAAAAGTCCTGATAAAAACAAGGATCTCAGGAAAATTGAGCTTCCCAAAGCTCAGCAGACAGATAATAACAATGTTATAGCCAAAACAGATAAGAAGAAAGAAAATGACAAAATTGTGGATTCAAAATTAAAACCGCTGGTACAGGGCGAGAATAAAAAAACAGGAAGTGAAGTCGCGGGAGAGGGTGACGGCGGCTTCGGTTTCGAACTGGATTTCGGCGGCAAGGGAATGAGAAGAATTTACAGTTACAACCTTCCTGAGTATCCTGAAGGAGTTGCAAAGGAGATTGATGTAAAGCTTCGCTTTACGATATTGCCTGACGGAACCGTGAGCAAGATAATTCCCTTAATAAAGGCGGATACAAAACTTGAATTTGCAGCGATAAATTCATTGAAACAATGGCGCTTCGAACCGCTTCCGCCGAATGCCAAACAGTTGGATCAGACAGTTGTAATTACATTTCCTTATCGTCTTCAGTAGAGGCCTGCGTACCTGATTTATCATCTCTGTAATAAAATCTGTAGAAGAAAAACTCAAAAATAATAAGTACAGTAAGAGAAATTGCGTCAGCGTCAAATTGAATTCCGAAACCCTTGCTGTCTATCACAAGTTTTACAAGCGAAGTAGAAATTGACCAGCCGACCGCGAACAGAATAACTATCAACGCAAGATTAATAAATGCAGAGGAGAGAGATTCATCCTGCCATTTTTTGGTGAAAATGACTGCCATAAAAATTATATGAGCCGTGAAAATTAAAGCTGTTATCATTTTTTAGCCGGCCTGATTATTCATTTTGCTGTTAATTACCTGTGCGCCGACGATTCCGCCAACCGCTCCGAAAATAGTGTTAATAATAAAATTATTTACAAAAACGGAAATGGTATATACAGTTGAAAAACCATGGGTCATAATATCTGTCCTGACATTCTGGAAAAGGGTCAGCACTTCTTTTTTAATTTCAGGGCCAACGGGAAAATTCTCTACCATCCTCTGAAGTTCCGGAAAAGTCGTTACTATATCATTATGCTTCGTAATTAATGTGATTAATATTTCCAGTGATGAGCCGAACAACGCAGCATACAATCCGGTCATAATTCCGAATAAAAGAGCGTTTTTGGTTGTTATTTTTTCTCTGCTTTTAGTTGCTTTCTGATTGAGTAAAAGTGAAAGAAAGGCCGCGAAGGGGAGTATCATGCAGCAGGAAAAAGTTCTTAAAAAAGGAACTATCTGTAATACACCGGCGCCAAATCCGCATACAAGAGAAGATAAATATTTTTTCAATTCATGCTCATTTTTTCATTTCGGTGATTAAATTATTCAAACCTGCGTAAAGATATAAAAAACCGACTGAACCTAAAAGCAGCCCGGTTATAAAAGCTGCCGGCTTGGAATATTCATAAAGTCCGGCTGAAGAAAGGAATACATCGGCAAACATCGGTACAGAGGCGAGAAATAAAAATTTTATATCCGGTATCAGGTTATAATACCTGAATAAAAAAATAAAAGAGGACAGCAGCAATCCAAGGTAGATTCCGGTGCATCTTGCGCAGGTTAAAGTTTCCCCGGTATAAAATGAAATTAGCTTCGAACTTTCCCGGTGGCAGACGAGCAAATAGGTTTTTTGAATGAAGGGAAAAGCGAACAGAAAATGATCATCAAATCTGATAAACCATTCAAGAAAAATTCCGGCGCACCAGAGTGAAAGGATGAAAAATATAATCAGTCGGTATCGGATTGCCATCGTATATTCTCAATTCTGCCGGATAATATTATAAATTAAAATCGATTCTTTTGTTAAAATATAAAGTTTGGAATTGAATATAAGCGCGTCAATTATTTCATTCTCAAGGTTAGGGGTAAAAGTAATGGGACTTAAATTACCGGAATCCATATCGGTCTCATTGAAATAAATTATTCTTGATTTGTCGGTTATACAAATATTACGGAATGTGATGTTAATGTTATCCGGATTGAAATCGAGATTTATTTTTCTTATCCCGTTTCCGAATTGATCAAAGACAATCAGCTTCTTCGAGTCAATAACAAGAATTTTTGAACTTGTGATCGCGAATTGTTTCGGCGAATTTAGCGCGAAAGCGCCGGCGTCAAAACTTCCTACCGCCGCCTGGAAATCGCCCCTTGAATTAAATTTAAGGATTCTGTTGTTATCGGAATCGAGTATATATAAATCACCTTGTGTTGAAACTGCCGAACCTAAGGGGTAGCGGAATGCGCTCGATTCATCCTTGATATTCCCGGATGAGAATTGAGAAATAAAATTCAAATCCTTGTCCAAAAACTGGATCCGGTTATTATTCTTATCGGAGACATAAACATTTAAAGTGCTTGCATAAACATCCGCGGGATTGTCGAATGATGATTCCGACCAGCCGTATCCTCCAATGGTTCGCAGAACATTGCCTAATGTATCCATTTTAATAATCTCATTGGTGCCGGAATCGGATACATAAATGTTGCCGCCCGGATTGATCGAGAACGAATTCGCGCTATTGAACAGGCCTATTTGCCCGGATTGCACAATTATTTGGGCTGAAGTGCAGTTTATCGCAGGATATAGTAAAATTAACAGGTAATATTTTAAACTCATGGCCTCTTTCCTTCGATAATAAGTTAAATACCGGCCTAAACTTAGGCACACTTTCTGAAAGAATTTTCTTAATAAAAATAGTGAATTTTATTAACTTTGCTTAGGGCAGAATGTCCACAAAAAACAATTGAAGAGGAAGCAATGCGCAGGCTAATAATTTTATCATTAGTTGTATTATCTATTTTTTCCTCATGTAAATTAAAAGACACTTCAAGCTCAACCGTAACAGAACCAACCGGTACGTCTACAGCTATTACCGTTGTAACTCCGAACGGAGGAGAGCAGTTGGCCGAAGGCTCCTCTTATCAGATTCAATGGACCGGTACCGGTACCAGTCATGTCAAAATTCAATATTCGATAGACAACGGATCTACTTGGAGCTTGCTGGTTGACAGCTTGAAAAATACAGGTGTTTACAGCTGGTTCCCCGTGCCTAATACAATTTCAAATCAATGCAGAATCCGGATCGCGAGTATTACAGGAGTAAGCTCGGCAACAAGCAAAAATATTTTTGCCATAATCAGAAATTCTAATGAAAGCCTGAGTTTAGTCTCGCCGGTCGGTAAGGAATCATGGGAAGCGGGAACCGCCAAGCAGATAAAATGGTACAGTTCCGGTCTAGATTCAGTAAAGCTTGAATATACGACCAACAATGGCCAGCAGTGGAAATTAATTGCGGTGGATAAAAAAAATACCGGAATCTATTTTTGGGAACCGGTGCCGAACACTCCCTCAACTTTAGCCAAGATCAGAATCTCCGATGCGAAAGATGGATCTCCTTCAGTTGAAAGCCCCGGAGTTTTCGAAATTCTGCCCGAACCAAAATTGCGCGTTATATCTCCCAACGGCGGTGAAAAAATTATTGCCGGTTCAAACCGTAAAATTGAATACATTTCAGAAAATATTGAGAATGTAAAAATCGCATATTCAAGCAATAACGGATTCAGCTGGAATACAATAACCTCATCTACTCCTTCAATTGGATTTTATAACTGGAATCCTGTTCCGAACATAAATTCTCAGCTTTGCAAGATCAGAATTTATGATGCTCTTGACGGAGAGCCATCGGACGTATCCGACAGTGTTTTTACAATTACAAATCAGGTTACTCAGACTATAGAAGTAAAAATTCCCAACGGCGGGGAAAAATGGCAGGCCGGCACTGCACAAAATATAACATGGATATCGAGCGGAATAACGGCAGTAAAATTGGAATTCACATCAAACAACGGAATTACCTGGAATACGATTGTTAATAATTATTCAAATACAGGTTCCTATGAATGGAATGTTCCTAATTCTCTTTCTTCGCAATGCATAATAAAAATAAGCGACGCTGCAGATGGAGATCCAGCCGATCAAAGTAATGCGACCTTTAGTATTGTGCCTAAACCGGAACTTAGAGTATTAAAGCCGAACGGCGGCGAAACATGGACCGGAGGATTCGCAGACACATTAAAATGGTATTCCCTCGGTGTTGAGAATGTTACAATTGAATATTCTCCCAATAACGGCGGTACATGGGTCACCTTAGTTGAAAAGACTCCTTCAAGCGGATCTTATATAACAAGTTTTTCGGCCGCGGGTACCCAGTATAAAATCAGAATAAAGGAATACACCACGGGATCGCCGGTGGATGAAAGCGACGGAACTTTTACCGTCACTCCGGAGCCGAAGATTACTGTCTTAGTTCCCAATGGAAACGAGGAATGGTACGCCGGTTCAAGCGATAATATCAAATGGAGTTCGGCAAATATTTCGAATGTTAAGATTGAATACACGATCAATAACGGCGCGTCATGGACTACTATAGTAGCCAGCACTCCGAGCACGGGCGCTTACAGCTGGAACCCTATACCGAATGTTAGTTCATTGCAATGCAGAATCAGGATAAGCGATGCGGTAAAAGGAATTCCTTCAGATATGTCCGACAATAATTTCTCAATTACAAATCAGGGACTTCAGTTAGTAAAAGTTAAAACGCCTAACGGCGGCGAATTATGGCCTGCGGGAACTTCCCAGACAATAACCTGGGACGCGGCAGGAATATCAAACGTTAAAATTGAATATACATCTAACAACGGAATCAGCTGGAGTACAATTGTATCATCTACTCCGAGCACCGGCTTCTATACCTGGAGCCCGATTTCCGCAACGCCATCCACAAACTGTAAAGTCAGGATAAGCGATGCGGCAGACGGTTCACCTTCTTCCACGAGCGATGCGTTCTTTACTATAGGTCCTCCCGGAACTATCAAGATCGTAACTCCAAACGGAAATGATACCTGGATTACCGGAACTGCCAGCGATATAAAATGGACTTCGGAAAATGTAGTTAATGTAAAAATTGAATACACAACCAATGCGGGCGGCAGCTGGAATACAATTGTGAATTCAACTCCGAGTATCGGAAGCTACACCTGGCAGAATATTCCTGACGCAAATAATTCTTTGCAGTGCCGTATAAGAGTTAGTGAAGCTCAGTATGGCGCGCCTTCGGCCATATCAGCTGATAATTTTGCAATTATGCGGCCGGGTGCCCAGCAGTTAAGGATTGTTACCCCTAACGGCGGAGAGAAATGGAATGTCGGCTCGCAGCAGAATATTATCTGGGATGCGGGTGGTATTGCGAATGTTAAGATAGAATACACAACCAATAATGGTCTAAACTGGACAGTGCTTACGGCAAGCACGCCGAGCAACGGTTATTATACATGGAATCCGATTCCTAATACACCCGCGACTAATTGTAAAGTCAGATTAAGCGATGCTGCGGATGGCGATCCTGCCGTCGTAAGCGCCAATACATTTTCCATTCTTCCCGCGCCAAGCATAAGAGTCGTAGCCCCTAACGGCGGCGAGACAATTCAATTCGGCGCCCCGACTGAAATTCAGTGGATTTCGGAAAATATTGAAAATGTTAAGATTGAATACACAACAAACGGCGGTGCCGGCTGGAATTTGATTATTAATTCAGTTGAAAGTCTCGGCTCGTATGTATGGAATACAGTTCCAAATACTAATTCATTGCAGTGCAAGGTGAGAATCAGCGATGCTTCTAACGGTTCTTCATCCGATATATCTGACAATAATTTTGCAATTACTAATGTAGTTCAGAAATCAATAAAAGTTATCAGTCCTAACGGCGGCGAAAAATGGGAAGCAGGAACCGCGCAGAATATAACCTGGAATGCTTCCAATGTTCAAAAAGTAAAGGTCGATCTTACAACTGATAAAGGATCAAACTGGACTAATATTGTGGATAATTATTCCGGCGGAGCTTATGAATGGAGTGTTTCAAGCGCGTTGAATTCAACACAGTGCCAGATAAGAGTGACTGATTATACCGATAATTCTATATCAGATGTGAGCGATGCTACGTTCACTATAGCCCCTAAAAAGTTTATCACGGTTACAGGTCCGTTGACAGCAATTTATAAATCCGACCAGCCCATTACAATTACCTGGAATTCGGGCGGAATTGAAAAAGTCGGTATAAAATATACTACAACGAACGGAGTGGCAGACCCGAGCAATCCGGCATTCACAGAATTAGCAACAGTAGGAGCTTCCGCCGGTTCATTCACAACATACTTTGCCAAACCGTCGGATAAATATTTTGTTGTGGTTTATAATGCGGATGAAGGATCCAACGGATTGCCGAGCAACAACAGTCCGGGCTTTACAGTTGAAGCGGCTGTCATCCCGACAGTTAATATTCTGTATCCAAAGGGCGGCGAACAGTGGCTGTCAACAAAATTAGGTGTTCCTAATACTGATTTACAGAATTATCATCCGTTTGAAATCAAATGGAATGCGGCGAACACTAATAAAGTTAAGATTGAATGGACAACAAACGGGGGAGGAAAGTGGTATGTTGTTCCCCGCGCCGCAAGCACAGAGAATGACGGCAGTTTAGTCTGGGCGCCAGGCAATGAACTTTGTGATCCGTCTGACGGAATAGGTCCGCAGGCCAGACCGGACAGTTCCGATAATTGTAAATTAAGAATTTCATCTGCTGATGCAGGCGTTGCTCAAATCAGTAACACTTCCGGATACTTCTCGATACACGGCAGCAAAAAAATCAAGGTAGAATTCCCGAATAACGGAGAGGATTTCTATCCGCCGACCTCAGCGCCTCCTGTGGCAGATATACATTGGCCGATGGCTATAAGATGGACCAGCTATGCGGTGACCTCGGTTAATATCTATTACAGTCTTGATAACGGAGTTACATGGACAACGCTGGCAACTAATTATCAGTCCACCGGTGCTTATGCTTGGGATTTCATAACCGCGCAGCCGGAGACCAGAGTCTCGACTCTCGGCAGAATTAAGATAGAAGATGCCGCACTTGAAGTACCGGCTCTTCCGCCCGGACAAAGAATGTGGGATGTTAACGATGTTCCATTCTGGCTCAACATCAAGAAGGTGAGCGGAAATAATGTTCCTGAGACCAGGCCGGTTAACCAGAAAACAGTTAAGTAATTTTTGCCGAATAGAAATTCAAAGGTGTGCCTGATCTAACGGCGCACCTTTTTTTTAGATAGAAGTTTTATTACTCAGAATAATTTTAGCGCGAGCTTGAGGGAAATTTGAATTTGAAGCAATGAAAGTATCAGAAAAAATTTGGTTTCTTAAATAATCTTAGTAATTTTGGGCTGCAAAATTGCCCCGTAGTGTAATGCCGAAGGCATGGCAATGCCATTGGCAACATCCTGCACTGCTGGAACTCTGGATAGAGAAGTGAGAGGTAAGAAGTAAGTAGTAAGTAGTAAGTAGTAAGTAGTAAGTAGTAAGTAGTATAGATTGCCCCGTAGTGTAATTGGCAACACGTCTGACTCTGGATCAGAAGACTTCAGGTTCGACCCCTGACGGGGCAGCATCAAAAAGCCGAGATCAATTCTCGGCTTTTGAATTTTAAAACAAATCCCGTCAGGGGGAGAAGTTTATCCCGCCGCAGGCGGGAACCCTCCACCTCCGGCGGACAGGCTGACGGGCCTGCCCGGCGGAGCGCAGCGTAGACGCGGGCAGCACAAAAAGCTCGAATATAAATCATATTCGGGCTTTTTTTTGTTTTTAACCTGCAGAAACTCAATCTTCTTTCAGTTCAATAACTGCCCTCCGATCCTCTCAAGTAGAATTCTCTGATACATTGGAAAATCCTTGGCTCTGTCCGTGATTATATTGAAGAGTTCATACATCGTCATCTGGCGGTCGGAAAGAATCAATCCCTTCAGGAGCTCTATGCCGAGTTTTCGCTGAATTTCTTTGTTGACCTCTTTGATTTTTTCAACGCTTATCACATGATCCGCGGCTTTTATTTTGGATGAAATCTGATCTGCCTTGTCATTTACACTCCTCATTTTATGCTCAAGCAGAGAGAAGGCATCCTGACGGAAAAGATCGTAATGGGAAAGTTTTATATCGTCTTCATGATCCTTCACATATGAACCGTTAGAACAGACATATCGAAGCAGGTAATTATTTATCTGGAAAGCTTTGAAGCCGGTTTCGGAGTTGACAATGTTCAGACCGACCCCGAATTCATCTTCCGGGAAGGGGATGACCTTAAATTGTGTCTTCGTTCTAATTGAAGTTTCATAATCGGTGAAATAGATCGAGTCAATGGAATCTCCATTTATTTTTTTCAGAAGCTCAACGTCTTCAACCTCCGTAAATCTCTCGCTGGTGATCGTAAGAGCTTCTCCGTTTTCTATCTTTACGTTTACATATTTATTCTTCATGGCAAGCAGATAGTCGTTCAGCAATGAAGTCACCGTTTCAATATCAAGGAGCCTCAGCTGGTGAGCGGGGAAGGAGTACCATTTCAATAATTTGTATAAGAACGATTCTCTCACCGGAAGCTGCCTTATCCGTTTATCCAGAAAATCGATGTAGATCAGTTTGCCGTCATTGGAGACATGAAGCCGGTCCGGCTCTATCTTTATATTTTCTATGTTAAGCGCGCCGAGAAAATCCATTGCTTCGGATTTGTTTAAGAAATATTCATCCTTTCCGCGCGGGAAAACCGTTCTCATACTGCCTCCTAATTAGATTTAAATGCCGCCAGATGTATTAATTTATTCTGATAGTTGAGTTTAAATCCCGATAAAGCTTGATCGTCAAACCGTTCCTCTTCGCCGACTCCTGCTCCTTTGAATTTGTTCTTTTCCTGTGATTCTATTTTGTCGATCATCTCGAGTGTCCTGTATTTGAATTCGCTCTCTTTTGTATCTTCTGCAGTGTGCCATTTACCGGTTAATTCCCAGATGATCCCTTTAATAATTTTTGGAAAATATTCTTTATAAACTTCCGAGCTGTTGAAGAGGTCGAGACCTATGAAATCACCGCCATGGAAAAGGGCAATTCCGTTACAGTTCTCAGAAATTGAAAATTTATCTGCAAATAAATCGAATTCTTCTTTTTTCTCTTTGATCACATCATCCAGTGAGTCTGTTTTAGATTCAACCTTCATATCTCTCAGATTTTCGCTCACGCTTTCCCACACTCTGTTCTGATCGGCATAATGTTCATTCCCCGATCTGAGGTTTGTAAAAACATCTTTATTTTTATTCATCCGCATCGAAGAGGGGGCCGTATAGTCGGATGGCTTGAAAGAACCGCCTCCGTTGCTCCAGCGTCCCTGCTCAACGCAGCTTACATGAATAGAAGATTTGCTTTTCGGAGGCAGCAGGACAGATGTGTTAATTATACGGTTCTGCTTGGCACCGATTATTATGTCGCCGTCCATCATAAAAACATATTTATCCGAACTGTTGATCACAAAAACATCATTTACAGAACCGCCTTCATTGATCTCCTTTAGTTTGATAAAGTTTTGTTCCGCAGCCTTTCCCAGGGGCATATAGTCGAACGTGTCGATATCGGATGTAAAAAACTGGACGGCTGTAATGCCGCGGTAACTTTGGACAGAAACTGCTTTCGCTTCCATTTTGCTGCTCCATTTTAAGTTCGCCGGAAATTTACACCCATGGAGGAAATCTATCCGTATCATTTAATGATACTTGTTTAGAACTATCCGGGCGATGCGGACTGTCTCAAAAGTCATTATTTATAAATAAAATAGAACACGGATTGCACAGATTCTAACAGATTAACGCGGATTTTAAAGTTGAAAATTACTTTTGAGCCAGCACCGATAAATGACAGTCGTATCCGCGCAAATCCGTTTCATCCGTGTTATCCGTGTTCTATTACGTGCTGATCCGGACAGGGATATGTTTGCACTTATTAATGCGTTACTGTATTTTGAATCCGAAAAATTAATGGAGGGTATTTTTTCCTTTGCGAGATCTCAAAATCAAGATTAAACGGCAGACTGAGATCTTAGGTCTTGTGCTTGCCCATTCCGGTAAATATCTGATATATGACTTCGAGGAAATGTTCGGTGTAAACGATCTCACAATAAAAAGGGATCTGCAGGAACTACGCTCATTCGGGATCGATATCCACTCGGAAGGGAAAAAGGGAATAAACATAACTTCCAAAATCCCTACTGAAACACTAAAAGCAATTATACCTCAGTACATCGGCATTGCAGTAAACCAAAGTTCATATGACCAGGCAACTAATCTTTTCATCAGCAAACTCGGACCAAAATCCATCTCAACCTTAACACAACTTCAGATGTGCATTGACCAAAATTTTCAAGTGAAGATGCTATATCAGAAACCGGAAGAGAAGATTGTTGAGGAAAGGATACTGGAACCCCACTGTATATTTCAGGGGGATAAGCACTGGCGTCTCCTTGCCAGCCACAAGGGCTCCATAAAGCAGTTTTTATTGAATAATATTAAAACAATTGAAAAACTTGAGAAGAAGTTCAAACCAATTTCACAGAAACAGATAGATGAAATATTTGGCACTTCGTTTAAGTGCTGGCTGGGCAATGAACGTTATACTGTAAGGTTGAAGTTTCTTCCTCCTTGGCCAGATAGAATGAAACCCCGGCAGCTGATGGAATTTCAGAAAGTCACTGAAGAACCGGATGGTTCGATTATTTATGAAACTGTTGTTAATTCACTCAATGAGATTGCTTCTTGGATTGTAAGTAGAGGGGAGGGGGTTGTTGTGCTGGAGCCGGAGAGTCTGAAAAAATTAGTGATAAAAACTGCGAAGGATGTGATCAATAATTACAAATGATATTAGACGATGGTAATAATATGGTTCTAAATTAAATAAGAGTACTCTGCGTGATTAGTAAGAAACTTTGTAAGGATCTCGGATGACAGCTGACAAACTGAAGCTTATCGGAAATTATCTACACATTGTAAAATCTGCCAATAAAGAAACTCCAAAAAAAGAAGCGTTAAAAGATCTGTTAAATCGACTTTATTACGGTGATCAAGAGATCCAGAGTATTATAGATCAAATTACACTTGGAGCCGAAAAATCAATTCTTGAGATACCTCGTAAAGATAAATTACATAAGGGAAGTGCCGATACTCTTTATAATAAAATAATAATCGAATTTGAAAATGATTTAAAAGTTACTCTTAAACATGCCAAAGAACAGCTTGCAGGTTATCTACTTGGTCAGTTCAACTCCGGTGAAGGATATAATTTTACACTAATAGCATCGGATTGTATAACATGGAAAGTTTACGCGCCTGATGTTTCTTGTCTGGATAAACTTGACTCTTTGACGGAGGACAAACTCATTCTCAATGAGGTAAAAAGCGCCACATTCACTTTAACAGAACGTAACGGAGAGGAATTCTATTTCTGGTTGGACCGTTTTCTCTTCAAAGAAGAAAAGCTAAAAGCGACTTTATCGAGAATAGAAGAAGCCTTCGGTTATCAAAGCAATGTATTCATAGAATCTTTCCGACAATTAACAAATCATTTTAACAGTGTTAAAAAATTCGGAGAAGTTCAGGTTTCTTACGAGCAATGGAGTAAGTTTTTAAGCATCGCTTACGGTTCATTCGATGCAAGCGAGAGTAATTTCCTTATTCATACCTATCTTAGTATCTTCGCAAAAATGCTTGCCTATGCGGTTGTATCAAATGATGATTATATAGACGACCGGGAATTAAAAGGTATTATAGACGGTACTATTTTTCATAAATATAATATAAGGAATTTTGTTGACGATGATTTCTTCCACTGGATCAAGAATGAAAGAAACTTTAGCTCATTAAAAAAAGTTTTCCGTTTAATAGCACAGGAAATTTCAACATTTGATTTTCGCAGTACCGATGAAGATATACTCAAAGGAGTCTATCAAGAACTGATTGATCTGGATACACGCCATGCGCTGGGAGAATATTACACTCCGGATTGGCTTTGTGAAAGAATAGTGCGGGAATTTGATTTCAAAGAAGGAAACAGGGTTTTAGATCCCGCTTGCGGAAGCGGTTCTTTCTTAATCGCCTCTGTCCACAGATTTAGAGAGTTAAATCCAGAGATACCAATAGAAGAATTGAACGCGAGCATATATGGCATTGATATACATCCGCTTTCCGTTCAGATCTCAAAAACAAACATGCTGCTTGCTCTTGGTAAAGGAGTTGTAAACGCGAGAACTCCAATACATCTTAATGTTATACTTGCTAATACTCTGCTCGCCCCTGACGGGGTTGAAGATTTATTCGGTAAAAAGTTTAAGATGCAGATCGATAAAGAAACACTTGAATTAAGTTCACAGATATTAGATGATGTCAAAATATTTGATGAAGCGCTTGAAGCATCGGAAGAACTAGCGGAACAAACTTTCCTCAAAAAGAAAGCAACATTTGAAACGTTTACAAATATTTTGAGAAAACAGATTAAGGGGGGCGGCTTAAATAAACAGGTGATTGAAAACTTTTATAAAATTTATGAAAGTTTTAGAAATGTTAAAGAAAAGGGAAGAGACAGCATCTGGAAGTTTATCGTGCAGAACCTCTATAAACCCTATTTCCTCTCAAAGAAGTTCGATTATGTTATTGGCAATCCACCCTGGTTTACATACAGCTCAATTAAGAATGAAGATTATCAGGATATTCTAAACGAACTTGCAGAAAAATATGACGTTAAACCGGAGAGAGTTGCGAACTTTCCCCATCTGGAAATTGCTGCTATCTTTTTGGCGTATTGTACCAGTTATTTTTTAAAAGAAAATGGAGAACTTGCTTTTGTACTACCAAGAAGTTTCTTCAGCGCGGACCATCATGATAATACGAGAAGCGGCAAGGCGAAAGGATTCCGTATAAAAAAAATCTGGGATCTAAACGATGTTGCGCCGTTATTCCGTGTGCCGAGTTCTGTGTTGTTCGCGGGAAAGGAAAAAGAAAGCGTAAAAAGAAATATCCCGGCAGGAGGAATTGACGGAACTTCCTTTAGAGGTGCTATTCCAGCACATAATTGTAAATTGTTGGTAGCCGGAGAAAAACTTGAGGAAGAAAATCAGAAGTGGTATTATATAAAACAGGGGAGCTCAACGGCATTCTCTACAAGAAAGGTTAAATCACAATCCAAAGTTAATCCTTACAAGGAAAACTTTAGGCAGGGCGCTACAATAGTTCCACGGGCTTTTTATTTTGTGGAACTTACACAGGAAATGCCAGATGATTTTAACGACAGGATTATTAATATAAAAACTGCCGATGCTATAAAGGCTGATTCAAAGGTCCCATGGAAAGGACTGGATTTCAGCGGAAGAATAGAGAGCAAATTTCTTTTTAGAACTGCGCTTTCCAAAAGTATTTTACCATTTGCTCTGTTTGAGCCGGCGTTAATTGTTCTTCCCATTACGATAAAACAAAATGATCTTAATAAAAAGGAAATACACCTGCATTCAGCCAATGAATTAATGAGTGAGGGTTACCTGAATGCCTCCCGTTGGTTTAAAAATAATGAAAACACTTGGGATCTCTTGAAAACCGAAAAATCTAAAGAAATGAGTACGAATAAACGTATTGATTTTCAAAGGGGATTGAGTGAGCAAAATCTTGATGCGCCATATTTAGTGCTATATAATTCTTCTGCAAAAGATGCGAATGCTACAATAGTTTTTAGAAAAAAAATTGATCTGGAATTTCTTGTTGAAAGTGTCACATATGTGTTTTACACAAATAAAATCGAGGAAGCTTTCTATCTTGTGTCGTACTTTAATTCAAATATACCAAATCAAAGAATGAAGGATTTTCAGGCTAAAGGATTATTTGGTGAGAGGCATGTACACAAAAGGATTCTTGATATATATTTTCCCAAATATGATGAAGCGGATGAAACGCATTTAAGATTAGCGGAGTTGGGTAAAGCCGCACACGTAAAAGCCGATAAATATTTAAAAGATAATCCCCCTCAAAAAGAATTAACCGCTATTCATCTCGGCCGTTTACGCGTAGAGATAAAAAAACATTTATCCTCCGAGATGAAAGAGATAGATAAAATTGTTAAGAAATTGATCGGATGATGCTTTATTTCTACATTGTTCTGATTGTGTAAATCGAAGATGGTGCAACAACAAAAAACCCCGATCCATTAGAACCGGGGCTTTTTAATTTCATCCTACTCGCAAATCTCAAATCTTCAAGACACTACTTTTTCTTCTCCGCCGACTGATTGGAAAGATTCTGAAGCGCCTGCTGAAGTTTTTCAAGTTCCTTTGCGGCTTCGGAAAACTTTTTATCGGCGCTCAGTTTAAAATAATTATTGAATGCCTCGTTCGCCGCTTTTATCTGTCCGGGAAGCTGCGAGACAGTTATAGGCGCGGCGCTTTCCGATTTCGATACGGATTTTAAAACAGGGGATTTGGAAAACAATCCGTTCAGCGCTTCATCGAATGTCTTGGCGTAGCTCATATTATCGCCGTGCATCACAACGACTATTCTTAATTCGGGATAAGCGGCCGTCTCCGCCTGGAGATATATCGGCTCAACATAAAATAGAGTATTGTTGATAGGAATGGCCAGAACATTTCCTCTGATCACCTTGGAGCCGCGCTGATCCCATAATGTTAACTGTCCCGAGAGAAAACTGTCCTGATCAATTTTGGATTCCACCTGCTGGGGACCGAGCACCATTTTATCCTTGGGGAACTGGTATGCTACGAACTTGCCGTAATTCTCGGCGTCGCACATGCCGGCTATCCATCCGATAAGCACCTGACGGTTCTTGGGCGTGAAAGGGCACATCAGTACAAACTGTTGTTTCGTTGTGCCCGGCTGCTGCCACATTATGTAATAAGGATCCACCGGCTGCATCTGATTATAATATTTATCCGTTGCCCTTATCCATAGATCCTCCTGATTGTAA
>PGYS01000213.1 GCA_002839795.1 Ignavibacteriae bacterium HGW-Ignavibacteriae-3
CCATTCACACCGGACCGTGCCTGGAAAGTTTCAAAAATGAAAGAAGCGGTAGCAGAAAATAATTTTCCAGAAAAAATAAGTGCCGCTTTAATTGGAAGCTGCACAAATTCCAGCTATGAAGATATTGACCGTTCAGCAAATATAGCACGCCAGGCAATTGCAAAAGGAATAAAAGCAAAAACGCAGTTCATAATTACTCCCGGATCTGAACAGGTCCGCGCGACAATTGAACGTGACGGACAGCTGCAAATTCTCACTGAATTCGGCGGAACGGTAATGGCAAATGCTTGCGGTCCATGCATCGGTATGTGGAAACGTATGGATATGAAAACCGGCGAAAAGAATACGATTGTAAATTCATTCAACAGAAATTTTGCAAAAAGAAACGACAACAATCCTGAAACATATTCATTCGTCGCAAGCCCTGAAATAGTAACTGCTCTGGCCATTTCCGGAAGCCTTACATTCAATCCCGAGACGGATTATTTAGTTAATGAAAACGGAGAGCAGGTTAAACTTGATTCACCGTTCGGCGATGAACTTCCTGAAAATGGATTTGAAAAAGATACGGAAGGATTTATTGCTCCTTCAATAGATGGGTATAATACAGAAGTTATTATAGATCCTGTGAGTCCGCGACTTCAGTTCTTGGAACCGTTCAAGGCATGGGATGGAAAAGATTTTCTTGAGCTCCCTCTTCTTTTAAAAGCTAAAGGTAAATGCACGACTGATCATATTTCACCTGCAGGTGCTTGGTTAAGATACCGCGGGCATTTGGATAACATTTCCAAAAATATGTTCCTCGGTGCAATCAATGCCTTTAACGGAAATCCCGGAGAGGTTAAAAATCAGTTCAACGGTGATTACGCTCCTGTTCATGAAGTTGCACGGGATTATAAAGCGCGGGGTATAGGCTGGATTGTTGTAGGCGATGAGAATTACGGAGAGGGTTCTTCGCGGGAGCATGCGGCAATGGAACCGCGTTTCCTGGGCGGCAAAGCCATAATAACAAAAAGTTTTGCACGCATCCATGAAACAAATCTGAAAAAACAGGGAATGCTGCCACTTACCTTCGCGAATGCTGAGGATTATGACAAAATACGTGAAGATGACAGATTAAGTCTCACCGGGTTGAGTAAATTGGCTCCTGAAAGACAATTGACCTTAACTGTTAAGCATAGTGATGGATCAATTGATGAAATTACACTTAATCATTCATTCAATGCTGGACAAGTCGGGTGGTTCAAAGCCGGCGGAGCGCTTAATTTAATAGCTTCAAATCAAAAGGCGCAAGCAACAAGCAAAAAGAAACCTGTGACTAAAGCCAAGAAGGTTGCAAAAAAAGCAGATCCGAAAAAAGTTAAAAAGGGTGTCAAAAAGGCCGTTGCTAAAAAAGTAAAACCGGTTGTAAAGAAAAAGGCCGTAAAGGTCAGCAAGAAGAAAACAACTGCAAAAAAAGCGGTCGTTAAAAAAGCGAAACCGGCAGCGAAGAAAATTGTGAAGAAGGCGGTTAAAAAAGCCGTTGCTAAAAAATCGGTTAAGAAAATTGTTAAAAAGAAAAAATAAGAATTAATACTTCAGAGGCGGGAATTAAACCTCTCGCCTCTATTCTAACCGGTCTCGAATCCATTATCCAACAATATTACTCACGCCGCCATACAATCCTATCCCCTTCTTTAATTCCAAACTTTTCGCAGTATCCCGCATTTACTTCAACTACATACTGAGCGGGTTTAACTGAAGGCAGGGAATTTTCGGAAAATGGTTCAGCGTTCTTCTGGATTTTTACAATTTCCATTTTAGAATTTACATATATGATATCAAGCGGAAGGATCGTATTCTTCATCCAGAATGATTGCGGCTGTTCTGTATCGAAAATAAAAAGCATTCCCTGATCCTCATTCAGCTTATCACGGAACATCATTCCCAATTCCCTCTGGAGATTATCATCCGCTATTTCGGCATCTATCTTTGTTTTAAATTCTCCCTTCATATCAGTAAATAACAATTCCCCTTCCTTTACGAATGAGTATGCTGATCTGCTGTTCATGGCTTTTTCCAGGTCATTGTTAACCGGTTTTTCGGAATTAAGAATATTCGAGAAGATAAAATATGCGGCGAAAGCAATTAATACTATAACAACGGTAATCTGCATCATTAGATTTTTTTTCCGCTGCTTATCCGATTTTTGCACTCTGGTTTTACTCATTTATCTATCTTTAATTTGTTTTGAAGTTTTTACCCGCAAACTGATAAAATGTTTCATCGAATCAGAATCTCAATTGCACCTCTTTACCGGAAGATTTAAATCTAATTTTCAATGACTGCGACACGGATACTTTTTTTAAAA
>PGYS01000214.1 GCA_002839795.1 Ignavibacteriae bacterium HGW-Ignavibacteriae-3
CTTTTTGATCCGCCTATCATTACTCCAAATGCCTGCGAAGGGACTTCAACTCTTTTTGAGATGGAATATTTCGATCTCGGAAAAGCTTATCTCACTCAGTCGGGACAGCTTTATGAAGAAAGCGGTGCAATGGCATTGGGAAAAGTTTATTCTTTCGGGCCTACCTTCCGTGCTGAAAAATCGAAGACACGCCGTCACCTTACCGAGTTCTGGATGGTCGAACCGGAAATGGCGTTTTACGATCTTGATGATGATATGGACCTCGCCGAAGAATTTTTGGAATATATAGTTCAGACAGTTCTTACTGATATGAAGGAGGAGCTTAAAGAACTTGAGCGTGATACTACAAAATTGGAATCCGTTGTACGACCTTTCCCCAGAATTTCATATACTGATGCAATCGAAATTTTAAAAAAGAAAGGAGTGGATTTCCAGTGGGGTAATGACCTCGGCGGAACCGATGAAACTTTAATCGGAGAAGAGTTCGACCGCCCTGTTATGATTCACCGGTATCCGTCTGAAATCAAGGCATTTTATATGAAGCGCGACCCTGAAAATCCTAAAGTTGCTCTTGCAGTTGATGTAATTGCGCCGGAAGGTTACGGAGAAATTATAGGCGGCAGCCAGCGTGAAGATAATCTGGATTTTCTTCTTGAAAGAATTAACGAACACAAATTGCCTCAGTCTTTTTTTGAGTGGTATCTTGATCTAAGAAGATTCGGTTCGGTGCCGCATGCCGGATTCGGTCTGGGATTGGAAAGAACAGTCAGCTGGATATGCGGGCTTGAGCATTTACGCGAAGCAATTCCGTTTCCAAGAATGATTTACAGGAATACTCCATAAATGAATCTTGAATTAATTCTATTTATAGTGCTCGCTACGGTAGCCGTTGTATCATCAGTTACGATGATCACACGGCCGAATCCGGTAATCTCAGCAGTTTTCCTGGTGCTTAATTTTTTTGCCTTAGCCGGTTTGTATTTACTATTAAATGCCCAATTTATTGCCGTTGTACAAATTATAGTTTATGCCGGTGCAATAATGGTTTTATTCCTTTTTGTATTAATGCTTTTGAATACCGAAACCGAGTATAAATTATTTGTTGATAAAAGAGCTATTAAATTCTTTGCTATTCTTGTAAGTGCTTTTGTCTTTATTCAGATTTCTTACCTTATCTTTTTCGGGAGACCTTCAAGAACTTTAACAATCGATGAAGCGGCCAGCGTTAACGCCGGTACCATTCAGACGATCGGGCAGCAGCTTTATACAAATTACATTATTCCTTTTGAGGTCGCGGGATTTTTACTCCTCGCGGCTACAATTGGTGCCTTAGTTTTAGCAAAGAAAAAATTCGAGTAGAAATATGTCATCTATACCAATGGAATATTATCTGATTTTAAGCGCGTTCATGTTTTCGGTGGGTGTGGCGGGAGTGCTTATAAGAAGAAACGCTATAGTCGTTTTTATGTGCATTGAACTCATGTTGAATTCGGCTAATCTCACCTTGGTTACTTTTTCATCCTATTTGGGCAATCCAATCGGACAGGTTTTTGTGTTTTTTGTTATGACTGTTGCAGCCGCTGAAGCCGCGGTCGGTCTTGCTATTATTATCGCGATCTTCCGCAATAAAAAAACTGTTAATATCGATGAGATAAATATCTTTAAATGGTAATGATAAATCTAATATACTTAACGGTCCTGTTGCCTTTGCTGGGATTCTTGATTAACGGATTATTCGGAAGAAAGATCAAGAACGAAAAAGTAATTGGTATTATTGGCAGTGCATCTGTTGGAATTTCTTTCCTGATAGTTGTAGGCGCATTCATTCAGACTGCCGGTCTGCCTCCTGCGGAAAGATCAAATACGGTAGAACTATTCTCCTGGCTTAATGTCGGGAGCCTTCATATTAAATTTGCCTATCTCGTCGATCAGCTATCGCTTATAATGTCTCTTATTGTAACCGGTGTGGGATTTCTTATTCATGTTTATTCAATCGGCTACATGCACGGTGATAAAGGATTCTGGAGATTCTTTGCCTACCTTAATCTTTTCATCTTTGCCATGATGAATCTTGTTCTTGGCAATAATTTCTTGGTTCTGTTTTTAGGATGGGAAGGTGTTGGTCTTTGCTCCTATCTTCTGATAGGATTCTGGTATGACAGAAAATTTGAAAAAGGTACAACATCTCAGGCAGCCAAAAAAGCATTTGTTGTTAACAGGATTGGAGACTTCGGATTTCTGCTCGGGATGTTCCTGATTTATATGACTTTCGATTCTCTTAATTTCAATGAAGTTTTTAGCAGAGCGGCATCATTCCCG
>PGYS01000080.1 GCA_002839795.1 Ignavibacteriae bacterium HGW-Ignavibacteriae-3
ATTTCGGAACTAAGATGAAACTGGAAGGCAATTCAGCCTTGTCCTTTATGATCCTGATAAAAATTCCACCGGCAATAATGATAGAATTCCGGCTTATCTGCAGACCGATGAATGGGAGCTGCCGTTAAATTTTAGAGTGGGATTATCCTATAACCTTATTAATACCCAGATGCATAAAATTTTGCTGGCGGTCGATGCTATGCATCCAAGCGATAATTATGAAAGCATAAACGTCGGAGGAGAGTACGCTTTTAACGGAATGTTCTTTCTGAGAGGAGGCTATAAAGCTCTCTTCTTAAAAGATTCAGAAGAATCCTTTACGCTGGGTGTGGGTATTCAGCAGCGTTTTATAGGAAATGTTTCGATGAAGATTGATTATTCGTACGGCGATTTTGGAAGACTTAATAATGTGCAAAAATTCTCTGTAGGTATTTCATTCTGAAAATCCGGGATTAGTTCTATTCGTAATGTGATACTATGTGATTCAATTTAGGGGTGAGAAAATAAACTCACCCCGTATTTTAATGTGCAGATTTCATGATTCAACAATTGATCCAGCTAAATGATATTGTGGCAAATGATTTTTTATAACAATAAACCGACCCTGCGCGTAGTATGAAAATGAGATCAAATATTGTCATTGTTGTAATTTTTTCATTTTCTTTCCACGCATTTTCTTATGCTCAGGTGCTTCTCAGAGGTGCTGAATACAGAACGAAAAACTCATTTCTATACGGCAGATTTGAATCAAGCATCAAAGCCCCGGGTAAAGAAGGAATGCTCACGTCTCTCTTTACATATTTTGACGGATTGCCGGGGGATGATTGGGCATCTTCCAAATGGAATGAAATCGACATTGAAATATTAGGACGTTATAATAATGATGTACAGCTGAATACAATAACGCCTGGAGTGGGCAACCATGTAAGACATCAGTATGTAGATTTTAATCCGGCGGGTAATTATCATACTTACGCATTTGAATGGACTCCTGATTACGTCGCGTGGTTTATTGACGGCGCAGAAGTTTATCGGCAGACTGAGGAACATGTAAAAACCTTGATGCGTCCGCAAAAATTTATGATGAACATATGGAGACCGGGATATCCAAACTGGGTCGGAGTATGGGATAATGCG
The DNA here is from genome assembly GCA_002839795.1 of Ignavibacteriae bacterium HGW-Ignavibacteriae-3. GTDB lineage: Bacteria > Bacteroidota > Ignavibacteria > Ignavibacteriales > Melioribacteraceae > Fen-1258. Next base: position 1,138 of record PGYS01000080.1, read on the forward strand.
CTGCTGCCTGCATACGGCTATTATGACTGGGCTGCGTACTATAAGTACTCTCCCGGAACGGGAAATTACGGAACGGGCAATAATTTTATTCTTGATTGGAAAGATGAATTTGACTCATTCGATAATGTAAGATGGGAAAAAGCAGAGCATGGATTCGTAGGAAACCAAAGCAGTTTTGTACCGGAAAATGTTGTATTCCATGACGGGAAACTTATTCTTTGCCTGACTGAAAAATCTTCGTTAGGATTTGTTGATAAAGTTAAGCCTTCTATGAGGTCTGTCCGTGCCGATTCCGAAACGCAATTAAAAATATTTTTTTCGGAAGAGATTGAAAAAAACAGTGCTGAAAGAATATCAAATTATATTATTCCCGGTGTGACAATTAATAATGTAACTCTCTTACCCGATAAAAGGACGGTGCTGCTTTCGGTGAGCGGTCTGAATTTAAGTTCGCCTCCAAGTGTATTGGCAAAAAATATAGAAGATCTGGCCTCGCCCCCTAACGTCTCTGATCTCCATTTGCGCTCAATGCAGGTTACAAAAAAATATACTTTCCCGATTAAGATAAACGTCGGCGGGGATGCGTACAAGGATTTTATCTCTGATTATGAATTTGTTACGGATACCTGTAACTATGGATTCATGGAAGGTATAAAAAGCGGTCCTTTTGCCGAAGATATTCTTAAGACGGATGATGATCCGGTTTACCAGACCGAAATTCACGGTTTAGCCAAGTATATTCTGCGTATGCCGAACGGCACTTACAGACTTAAACTTCTGTTCGCCGAAAATAATTTTAACGCACCGGGCGAACGTGTATTCGATATCTATGTTCAGGGTAATCCGGTTATTAAGAATCTCGATATTCTGAAAGAAGCGGGTGCAAAGACGGCTCTCGAAAAAATTATTGAAAATGTGGAGATAAAAGATCATGCACTCGATATTCATTTTGCTGCCCGAATCGATAGACCTCTCCTGAACGGGATTATTGTTGAATCACTTACTTCATCCGGTGCGAAGGAAGGGGAGATAATTCCAGAGTCATTCAAACTCGAACAGAATTACCCTAATCCGTTCAATCCTTCCACTTCGATCAGATATAAACTTCCGAGTTCAGGCTTTGTGTCGTTAAAAGTTTTTAATCTCCTCGGATCTGAAATTGTATCTTTGGTGAATAAGGAACTTTCTGCGGGAAATTATTCAGTGGACTTCAATGCGGCTCTTCAAAATAGCAGAGGTCAGCTTTCAAGCGGCGTATACTTTTATACTTTACGGACGGATAAATTCGCTGAGACAAAAAAGATGTTATTTCTAAAATAAATTTTTAACAAATTATTTTTAATTAAACAGGTTTTGCAGGAATCGTTGCCCGGCTGGTTCTCACGGACCGTCAACGAATAATTCTTGTGTGATTTTAACTTAATTGGAGAAAATAATGGCTTCTACTGCACCAACTACATCAAATGTTAAAACTATTAACGGCGGTGAGAATTATAACTTCGCTCTTACGGTTCTTACATCGCTGTTTTTTATGTGGGGATTTATCACCTGTCTTAATGATATATTAATTCCCCATCTCAAAACAGTCTTTACCTTGAATTACACACAGGCGATGTTTATCCAATTCAGTTTTTTTACTGCCTATGCAGTAGTATCACTTCCGGCAGGAATGCTTGTGGAAAAGATAGGTTATAAAAGTGGCATTGTAATCGGGTTAATAACCGCCGGTTTTGGATGTTTATTATTTTATCCTTCTGCGAGCATGCAGTCATATCCAATGTTTTTGGGGGCATTATTCGTTCTGGCAGGAGGCATAACAATACTCCAGGTTGCGGCCAATCCTTACGTCGCTATACTTGGCAAACCGGAAACTGCTTCGAGCAGATTGAATCTTACTCAGGCCTTCAATTCGCTGGGTACAACAATAGCTCCTTATTTCGGATCGCTGATAATTCTTTCAGTCGCGGTAAAAACAGTAGAAGATTTTAAAATCATGAGTGCCGATGAGATCTCCGCTTATAAATTAGCCGAAGCGGGCGCTGTCCAGGTTCCTTACCTGGGATTAGCGGCAGCATTATTTGTGATCGCCGCAATTTTTGCCGTGATTAAACTGCCTAAAATTGAAGCCGGCGATATAAAGGCAAGCGGAATCGAAGGAGTAAACCACCATGATAAGCATTCCAGCGCCTGGGGTTATAAACATTTAGTTCTCGGTGCAATAGGAATATTTGTCTATGTAGGTGGTGAAGTCGCTATCGGCAGTTTTCTTGTCAATTATATCGGTCAGCCATTCATCGCAGGATTAAAAGAGGCCGATGCCGGTAAATATGTATCGTTCTACTGGGGCGGGGCTATGGTAGGCAGATTTATAGGATCTGCCGTTCAGAGAAAAATCAAGCCGGGAAAAGTCCTGGCATTTAATGCCCTGGTTGCTGGAATCCTTGTTATTATATCCATGCTGACATTCGGGCAGATTGCGATGTGGGCAATTCTTGCTGTCGGTTTATTCAATTCTATAATGTTCCCTACAATTTTTACTCTCGCGATCGACGGACTTGGAAAACATACAGGCCAGGCTTCAGGTATTTTGTGTACGGCAATTGTTGGAGGCGCTATCATACCTGTAGTTCAGGGATATTTTGCAGACACAATTGGGATTCATCATGCATTCTTCATTCCGGTTCTTTGCTATATATACATAGCATATTATGGAATTAAGGGTCATAAACCTTCGTACCTTTTATCCAAGGCATGATGATGAAAACAAAAATTGCTATTGGCATTGACGTCGGAGGTACTAACACTGTATTCGGATTTGTTGACCAGGAGGGCAATTGTATTTTTGAATCATCAATTCCAACCCACGCCGGTCAAAATGCGCTTCAATTGTTCGAAAGGCTTTTTCTGAACATAAATCATGATTTCAGCAAATTTTCCGGAACGTATGAACTTGTGGGAATTGGAATCGGCGCCCCGAATGCAAATTATTATAAGGGGACGGTTGAACTCCCCCCAAATCTGAATTGGGGTGTTGTCAATGTCCTTGAGATCGTTAAAAAATATTCCGCTCTCCCAGCGGCAATTACAAATGATGCAAATGCGGCGGCTATCGGAGAGATGATTTTTGGTGCAGCCGTGGGTATGAAAGATTTTATAGTAATTACTCTTGGTACAGGACTCGGGAGCGGAATTGTTGTTAACAGCCAGTTGGTTTACGGAGCTGACGGATTTGCCGGAGAGATTGGTCACACGATTGTTGATCCTGAAGGCAGGGCATGCGGATGCGGCCGCAAAGGATGTCTTGAAACATATGCTTCCGCCTCCGGCATAAGACGTACGGTTTATATGATGATGGGTTCTACAAATATACCGAGTGAGTTAAGAAATATCAGCTTCAATCAGCTTACTTCCAAAGATATTGCAGATGCCGCAATACGGGGAGATCAACTGGCTTTAGATGCATTTGATTATACAGCTAAAATTCTGGGACTTAAGCTCGCGGACGCAGTAGCTCATTTAAGCCCGGAGGCGATTATTCTGTTTGGCGGTCTTGCCCTTGCCGGTGATTTGATCTTTGCCCCTACGAAGCGGTACATGGAGGAATACATGCTGAATATTTTCAAGAACAAAGTTGAGCTTCTGCCTTCTGCCTTGCCGGGTGCTCACGCTGCTGTTCTTGGAGCCAGCGCATTAATCTGGAATGAATTGAAAAGAAAATAGAATCTCTTCTTTTGGACTGCATACGTTCTCCCGCTATTTGAATGCTGTGGGGCGGGTATGTGATAAACTCGAAATGAACCGGGTTTTACTCATTGCGATGTGAAAACTATTTTAATGAAAAAAAATAAATTACAAAATATAACGCTTCTTCTGTTTGTCGCATTTATTATTTCTTGTTCAAAGGATAATTCACCTCTGGAGTCTTCCGCAATTAATAAAGATGTCGATGAACTTATTGCCCGAATGACTCTTGATGAAAAAATTGGGCAGATGATCCAGGTTGACCGTTCCGCTGTTTTCAATAATCCTCAGGATATTACAAATTATTTTATAGGATCGGTTTTAAGCGGCGGGGGTTCCTCTCCGGGTAATAACACTGCATCAGGGTGGGCGGATTTATATGATCTCTTCCAGGGATATGCCCTTAAAACAAGATTGAAGATCCCGCTCATATATGGAATAGATGCGGTCCACGGAAATAATAATGTTTACGGAGCTACAATTTTTCCGCATAATATCGGATTGGGCGCCTCGCGTAATAAAGGCCTTGTCTATGAAGTTTCCCGGGCAACTGCAGTCGAAGTTGCTGCTACAGGTATAGATTGGACATTCGCGCCTTGTATTGCGGTCCCGCAAAATGAAAGATGGGGGAGAACTTACGAGGGATTTGGTGAGAATGCGGATCTTGTTAAACAGATGGGTGAGGTTGCCGTTGAGGGATTTCAATTGAAAAATTTTGGGAGTTCAAATACATCCATTCTTGCCTGTGCAAAACATTTTATAGGAGACGGCGGAACCAGGGACGGGAGGGATCAGGGGGATGTGCAGGTAGGCGAATCGGAAATACGGAGAATTCATCTTCCCGGTTACGATTATGCAGTCAAAGCGGGTGTGGGCAGTGTTATGATCTCATACAACAGCATCAATGGACAGAAAGTGCATGGAAGTTATTATTGGATTACCGATGTGCTCAAGGGAGAATTAAATTTCAAAGGATTTGTTGTTAGCGATTGGGGAGGTGTAGATCAGCTCCCGGGTGATTATAGTACGAGAATTGAAAATGCTATAAATGCGGGTATTGACATGGTTATGCTGCCGCATGATTATAAAACCTTTTTCGCAACGGTTAAACTTCTTGCTGCTGCCAATAAAATTCCCATCAGCCGCATAAATGATGCAGTCAGGAGAATCCTGAATATAAAATTTCAGATGGGACTCTTTGATCGTCCTTATACCGAACGTTCACTGATTTCAAAAGTCGGTTCGCCTGAACACCGTTCTATTGCGAGAGATGCGGTGCGTCAGTCACTTGTACTTCTTAAAAACGAAAATAATATTCTGCCCTTAAAAAAAAATGCGTCTAAAATATTTGTCGCCGGCAAAGCGGCTGATGATATCGGTATTCAGTGCGGCGGTTGGACTATAACCTGGCAGGGAGGCGAAGGAAATATTACGCCCGGTAGATCAATTTTACAGGCGGTTAAAAAAGCGGTTTCTCCATCAACGCAAGTTTCATTTTCCTCGGACGGCTCCGGTGCGGCAGGACATGATCTGGCTGTAGTCGTAATCGGCGAAAGACCCTATGCTGAGGGTTCCGGCGATCGGAGTGATCTATCCATTTCAGCCGGCGACCAGGCAATTATAAGCAGAGTTAAATCGGCGGGAATCCCTTTTGTTACAATTATAATTTCAGGAAGGCCGATGATACTCGGCAATGTATTAAATGACAGTAATGCTCTTATAGCCGCATGGCTGCCCGGAACTGAAGGTGACGGCGTGGCTGATGTTTTATTCGGTGACTATAAACCAACCGGGAAACTGCCACACTCCTGGCCGAAGTCGATGTCACAGATTCCAATCAATTACGGAGATGTTAATTATGACCCGCTCTTTGGGTTCGGATTCGGTTTATCTTACTGATTTCATGTTGAATTGAAATTCTTAAAATAATTTATAATAAAACTGAAGGACAGAAATGAAAAAGAACATCTTACTGCTTATACTTTTCTTTTCAACCGGAGTGATTATCATGAATGCCCAAACGGAAAAAGAAAAAGCCATTGATAAAAAAGTGAATCTGCTTCTTTCCCAAATGACTCTGGATGAAAAGATCGGACAAATGACTCAGGTCGACTACGACGCGATAAAGCAGAATGAGAGCCATGTTGAAAAATATTTTCTCGGGTCAATCCTGTGCGGCGGAAATTCTGAGCCGGATGATATAACTCCAAAAGGCTGGGCCGATCTGTATGATAAGTATCAGATCATGGCCCTGAAAACACGTTTGAAGATCCCCATCATTTGGGGAATTGATGCAGTGCACGGTCATAACAATGTTGACGGCGCTACAATCTTTCCGCACAACATCGGACTTGGTGCCAGCAGAAATCCGATTTTAGTTGAACAGGTTGCGGCCGCGACGGCTGCTGAAATTAAAGGAACGGGAATGCAGTGGGATTTTGCGCCTTGTGTTGCTGTTGCCCGTAATGAAAAATGGGGAAGAACTTACGAAAGCTTTGGTGAGGATCCTGATTTGGTTACCTTATTAGGTACGGCGTATGTTAAAGGAATGCAGGGTAATGATCTTGCAGATCCAAATTCTGTACTCGCATGTGTAAAACATTATGTTGGCGATGGTGGTACCACAAATGGAAAGGACCAGGGTGACACTGAAATTGACGAAGCAACTCTGCGTAAAATTCATATGCAGCCATATGTAGAATCAATTAAAGCCGGCGCTAAATCAATTATGGTTTCCTACAACAGCTGGAATGGCGAAAAATTGCACGGCCATAAATATCTTTTGACGGATGTTCTGAAAGGGGAGCTTGGTTTTAAAGGATTTCTTGTTTCCGATTGGCAGGGTATAGATCAGCTGGGCGAAGATTATAAAAGCGATATAGAAAAATCGATTAATGCCGGTCTTGATATGATAATGATCCCTAATGCCCCTGGACAGAAAAACAACTATGTAGATTTCATCACAAAATTAAATGAGCTTGTAAAGGAAAATAAAGTTCCGCTAAGCAGGATTGATGACGCCGTTTCCAGGATTTTAAAAGTAAAATATGAATTGGGACTTTTTGAAAATGCGTTAACAGATAAAAATCTGACGTCACTCGTCGGCTCTAAACAAAACCGAGGAATTGCCCGCGATGCTGTTAGACAGTCTTTAGTACTGCTGAAAAACGAAAACAAAGTTCTTCCTGTCTCTAAAGATCTGAAAAGCATTCACGTTGCCGGCAAAAGTGCCGATGATATCGGAAATCAATGCGGAGGCTGGACAATTATCTGGCAGGGAAAGAGTGGAAATGTAATCTCCGGCGGAACTACGATTTTGCAGGCAATTAAAAATACCGTTTCCGCGGGAACGAAGGTAACAACTTCCGCGGATGGCTCGGGCGCGGATGGTGCGGATGTATGTGTAGTCGTTGTCGGAGAACTTCCGTATGCAGAAATGTTCGGCGACCGTGAAGATTTAGCTCTTTCTAAGGAGGATGCTGATGCAATTGCAAAAGCAAAAAGCGCCGGAGTGCCTGTTGTAGTTATTCTTATTTCCGGCAGACCCATGCTTATTGAACCCAGTCTTAAGTTAAGCGATGCTTTTATAGCTGGATGGCTGCCGGGAACCGAGGGCCAGGGCATTGCTGATGTTTTATTCGGCGATTATAAACCGGTCGGAAAACTTCCGCATTCATGGCCTAAAAATATGAACCAGATCCCGATTAATGTCGGCGATAAAGTATATGACCCGTTATTTCCGTATGGATTCGGGCTTACTTATTAATTTATAGAAGGAAAACAAATTCCGCTTAATAAAGTTTTATCGATGCAGAGATTATTATAATTATGAAAAGGAAGGTGCTGATATGAAGAAAATAATTTTCATTTACTTTTTTATTTTTTCAATTTCATTCGCGCAGCAAAAAACTATAGAGCAGCGTGTAGATTCGGTTCTTGTGCTTATGACTCTTGATGAAAAAGTGGGCCAGCTTGTTCAGTACAGCGGGGGATGGGATACCGGTACTAAAACATCTAAACCGAAAGCCGGGCACGATCAGCTTGCCAGAGAGGGAAAGATTGGTTCATTGTTAAACATTTTCGGCGCGGAGATAACAAAAAACATCCAGAAAGTCGCCGTTGAGGAATCACGCTTAAAGATCCCGCTGATATTCGGACTCGATGTAATACACGGCTTCAGGACTACTTTTCCGGTTCCTATTGCCGAAGCAAGCAGCTGGGATCCTGTGGCAGTTGAACTTTCCGCGCGTTGGCAGGCAATTGAGGCAACCGCCTCAGGAATTCACTGGACTTTCAATCCGATGGTAGATATTGCCCGCGATCCGCGGTGGGGAAGAATTGTTGAAGGAAGCGGTGAGGATGCGTACTTAGGTTCAAAGATGGCGGCCGCACGTGTAAAGGGTTATCAGGGTGATGACCTTTCACTGAGTAACACGATAGTTGCATGTGCCAAACATTTTGCGGGATACGGCGCGGCTGAAGGAGGCCGGGATTACAATACTGCGGATTTTTCGGAAAGAACTTTGAGAGAAATCTACCTTCCTCCTTTCAAAGCTGCAGTGGATGCGGGTGTTGGAACTTTTATGGCCGCATTTAATGAAATCGGCGGTATTCCCTCTTCCGCAAGTGTTCATTTACTCACGAATATTCTACGGGATGAGTGGAAGTTTGACGGCTTTGTTGTGAGTGACTGGAATTCTATTGGTGAATTAATACCTCACGGAGTTGCAAAAGACCTGAAACATGCAGGTGAACTTGGGTTTAAAGCCGGCGTTGATATGGATATGGAAGCCAGCGCATACTTCAATCATCTGAGTCAGTTGGTCACCGAAAAAAAAATATCAATGCAGCAGCTGGATGAAAGTGTCAGAAGAATTCTAAGGATAAAATTTAGGCTCGGCCTGTTTGACGATCCATTTAAATATTGCAATGCCGAGATTGAAACACAGACCCTCCGCAGTGAAAAATTGTTTAAAGCCTCCCTGGATATGGCGCGCAGATCGATTGTGATGCTTAAAAATGAAAAGAACATTCTTCCTCTGAAGAAAGATCTCAGACAAATCGCCGTTATTGGACCGCTTGCGGAATCCAAAAATGATCCTCTCGGTCCCTGGAATCAGCAGGGAAATCCGGATGATGTGGTTACTGTCCTGAAAGGCCTTCAAAATAAATTAGGGGATAAATCAAATATTGTTTACAGCGAGGGCTGTTCCGTCGACGGTGATTCAAAAGCCGGTTTTGAACATGCTTTGAATGTCGTCAAAAATTCAGAGATTGTAATTTTGTGCCTCGGCGAATCCCTCAATATGAGCGGCGAGGCGCGTTCGAGGGCTACAATCGATCTCCCCGGAGTGCAGGAGGATCTTGCAAGGGAAATCGTAAAATCAGGTAAACCTGTTATAGTTGTCCTTATGAATGGCAGACCTCTCACAATTAATTTCCTTTCTGAAAATGCCAATGCAATTCTTGAAGCCTGGTTTTTAGGTGTTCAATCCGGCAACGCCATTGCAGATGTTCTGTTCGGTGACTATAATCCCAGCGGAAAACTTCCGGTAACATTCCCTAAACACATCGGACAGATTCCTATGTATTATAATTTCAAAAATACCGGCAGACCATATAACCCTAATGACTTTTATACTTCCTACTATCTCGATTATTCGAATACACCGCTTTATCCGTTTGGCTTTGGACTAAGCTATTCTTCATTCGAATATTCTGATCCTGTGTTGAGTAAAAAGGAGATTAGCAAAAATGAATCTTTGAGAATCAGCGTAAACGTAATTAACACCGGCCAATATGACGGTGAAGAGATTGTTCAGCTTTACATCCGGGATCTGGTTGGAAGCGCTACAAGACCGATAAAAGAATTGAAAGATTTTGCGAAAATATTTTTGAAGGCCGGTGAGACCAAAAAAGTAGAGTTTACCGTCACGCCTGAAAAATTAAAATTCTATGACATAAATATGAATTATGTCGTTGAGCCGGGTGAATTCAAAATCTTTGTTGGTACTAATTCCGTCGATGTAAAAGAAGCTTTATTCTCTGTTGTCGATTAAGGAATTCAATCATGAAATTTAAAATTATCATTCTCGTCTCCGGATATTTTATGATTTTGGCTGGTTGTTCATCCGGTCCGATTAAAGAAAGCAGTGCGAGTGGACAAGAATATAAAAGTCTTACGGCGAAGTTCGAGCAGCAAGTCAGTATCAATTATTTACTCTATCTGCCAAAAAATTACAGTGATAAGGATAAATTTCCATTAATGATGTTCCTGCACGGAAGCGGGGAGCGGGGTAATAATCTTGAACTCGTGAAAAAACACGGACCTCCGAAGCTTATAGATCAGGGCAAGGATTTTCCTTTTATTATTATATCGCCGCAATGCCCTTCCGGCATACGGTGGAAAACAAATTCCCTGATTGCGTTACTCGATGAAATCATTAAGAACTATAATGTTGATGAGAATCGAATTTATATTACCGGATTAAGTATGGGCGGAAACGGTACTTGGAAACTTGCAAATGAAATTCCGAAACGTATTGCTGCTGTAATGCCCGTTTGCGGCTGGGGAGATCCGTGGACAATTTGTGAAATCGGCGATTTGCCCGTATGGGCTTTTCACGGCGCTAAAGATAATGTAGTGCCGGTCCAAAGATCGAAGGAACTTGTCGATGCCCTTAAATCATGTAACGGGAACGCCAGGCTTACAATTTATCCGGACGCGTATCACGATTCATGGACTCAAACTTACGATAATCAGGAAGTCTATGATTGGCTTCTAAAACAAACTAAAGATCAGCGGAAGAAATTGAATTCAGCTCCGTTTTGAAATTAGCAGGAGATGCAGGTGAAAAAAAATTTTATAATCTGTTTTTTATTTTTTCTCGCGGCAGGGATCATAACTGCCCAGCCAAATGGATATATCAGATGCGAAGGAAAAAATTTCATCGATGGCAATGGCGAGATTTTCATACCAAGGGGAATTAATCTCGGCAACTGGCTAAATCCGGAAGGGTACATGTTCCATTTCAAGAATGTGAACTCATACCGTCTTATAGATAATTCATTTAAGGAACTTTTAGGAGCCGATGAAGTTCGAGAATTCTGGAAGATTTTCCGGGATAATTATATCACTAAAGAGGATATCCGGTATATAAAGAGTATCGGTCTCAACCATGTCCGTGTTCCATTCAATTTCAAACTTTTTCTTATTGAAGATCACCCGGAAATATACATCCGGGAGGGCTTCAATCGTTTGGATGATGTAATTAAATGGTGCAAAGAGGAAGGTCTGTATGTCGTTCTGGATCTGCATGCCGCGCCGGGAGGACAGACCGGAGATAATATAGATGACAGCTGGAGCTATCCGTTCCTCTTCGAAAATGAGGAGGCGCAGAAGACAACAATTGATCTGTGGGAAAAGATTGCGTCAAGATATAAGAACGAAAAAATAATTCTGGGATATGATCTTTTGAATGAACCGATCCCTCATTACTATGAGAATAAAGAGGAACTCAATCCGCTCCTGGAACCTCTTTACAGGAAAATAACCGCGGCAATCAGAAGAGTAGACAATAACCACATAATCTTTCTGGGCGGCGCTCAGTGGAATACTAATTTTAAAGTTTTCGGGCCTCCTTTCGAAAAAAATATTGCTTACACTTTTCACAAATACTGGATGCCCCCGGAGCAAAAAGAAATTCAGGAATATGTTGATTTCAGAGATAAATATAATGTCCCGCTGTATATGGGCGAATCCGGTGAAAATGACGACGCTTGGATCAATACCTTCAGACTGCTTTTAGAGAAAAATCAAATCGGGTGGTGCTTCTGGCCTTATAAAAAAATGGAATCGACCCGCGGAATGATTTCTTTCACACAGACGGAAGAATGGAAACAGGTAGTGATTTATGCCGAAACTTCCAAAAATAATTTTGAAGAGGTGCGTAAACTTAAACCGCCGCGCGAAGTTGTAAGAAAGGGATTCGCTGATCTGCTGAATAATATTTTATTTAAAAACTGTACAATAAACACGGGTTATATAAATGCGCTGGGCTTGCAGTGATAAAGTTCATTGAAATGTTTTCATAACTGTCCGTAAAATATAAATTGTTCATAATTTCTAAGCAGGTTTAAAATGTTTTATAAGATTATAATATTTCTTCTCTATGCTGCTGTTATTTCAAATGTAAATATTGCTCAGGTAACATTTACTTCCTCTAATATTCCAATCATTGTAATTAATACGAATGGCCAGACCATACCCGATGAACCTAAAATAACGGCAGACATGGGTGTAATTGATAACGGACCCGGAATCAGGAATAATATTACTGATCCGTTCAACGGTTACAGCGGAAAAATTGGAATTGAGATCCGTGGCCATAGTTCACAAATGTTTCCCAAAAAGCAGTATGGAATTGAGCTGCGTGACGCAGCCGGTGAAGATATCAAAGTTGCTCTGCTTGGTTTTCCCGAAGAAAGTGATTTTGTATTGAATGCTTCGTATACAGATAAATCCTTCTTAAGAAACGTTATAACCTATAAATTGTCGAATGATTTGGGCAGATACGCATCACGAACGCGCTTTTGCGAGGTTGTTATTAATGGCGAGTATGTGGGACTTTATATACTGCAGGAAAAGATAAAGCGGGATAAGAATCGTGTTAACATAAAAAAAATGAGCAGTACGGATTTGGCCGGTGATGCCGTTACCGGAGGATACATTGTAAAGATTGATAGGGTGGATCCCGGAGATAAATATTGGACTTCGGCTTATCCATCGGTTTTCCAAAGTCTTAAATCGCCTGTTACATATATTCATGTCTATCCAAAATCTGATGCTATCGTCCCCGCACAGCAGAATTATATAAAAAATTATATAAATAATTTTGAGACCATTATGTATTCCGGGGGATACAGGGATCCTTTTGCAGGGTATTATGATCTCATTGATGTAGACTCTTTTGTGGATTACTACCTGATCAATGAATTCTCCAAAAACACAGATGCCTACCGGCTTAGCGCTTTTCTTTTTAAAAACCGCGACAGTGACGGGGGTAAATTGAAAATGGGCCCTGTCTGGGATTATGATATTTCATTCGGCCTGGCTAATTACGATGAGGGTTTTAGCCCTTCCGGATGGCAGGCCTATAAGCATTATGAAGGACTCTGGAGCAGTCCGTTTTGGACCACAAATTTAATGATCGATCCTGTATTTAAAAATAAACTCGCCAAGAGATGGAACGAAGTTAAAAATAAAACTTTCAGTTTAACGGCTCTTAACAATTTTATAGATGAAAGTGCTGCATTAACGGCAGAAGCCCGCACGCGCAATTTTACTAAATGGAAAATTCTCGGAACATATGTCTGGCCTGAATACTATTTCCCCAATACTTATGAAGAGGAGATTGCATATCTCAAGAACTGGATCAGTCAGCGTACCGCATGGCTTAACAGCAACATCGCCTCCAATTATTCGGATATTGAATGGTTAACTCCCGACCTTTCAAAGGTGAATTTCCAAATAGGTAAAGAGGTAAAAATTCCACTCTCGTCATTTGTTAAAAGTAAATTGAATATTTCATCAATAAATTTTATTTCTCTCGACCTGAATTGCAGCGCGGTAATTATTGGTGATACTGTATCTCTGAAAATTTTAAAATCCGGAAACTATAAAATTAAAGGCGTCGGTTCACTTGAGTCTAACATAGTTTCAATCTCTCCGGAATATAAGATAGAAGTACAGCCCACATCTGTTGATAACTCAATCGGCGGAATTCCCGAATCATTTGAACTATTTCAGAATTACCCCAATCCGTTTAATCCGGAAACGATTATCAGTTATCATTTGCCTGCTCCGGGCCACGTTTCATTAAAAGTGTATGACCTTCTCGGCAGAGAGGTTTCATCTCTGGTTGATAAATACCAGAATGCGGGATCATATCAGTTTCGATTCACTCCAAACGGGATTGACCGTTCTGACAGATATGCTGGCGGCAGGCACGGTTCCCAGTTATCCGGCGGTATATATTTTTACACTTTGCGTGCGGGAAGTTTTGCGGAAACCAAAAAGATGATTCTTCTGAAGTAATATTCTGCCGCTAACTTTCGCTTTTTCAAATTAAATGTTAATAAGGATGCTGGATTGATGAAGCATTTCAAAAACCATTTTTTTATTTGTTCTGTCATTATTTTATTTTCTGCAGCAACTGTTTTTTCTCAGGGCTATTTAAAAACTTCCGGAACTTCAATTGTGGACGAAAACGGCAGTAACGTTCTACTGCGCGGCATAGGACTTGGCGGATGGCTGGTGCCGGAAGGCTATATGCTGCAAACATCTTCTTTTGCCAA
>PGYS01000215.1 GCA_002839795.1 Ignavibacteriae bacterium HGW-Ignavibacteriae-3
AGAGGTACCTCTGAAGTTGAACAGGGAATTGTATCTGCCCAGAAGGCCGGTCAATCGCTGCATCAAATTATCAAAGGGGCCGATGATGTTGTGGCGATAGTTTCGCAAGTTGCCCTTGCAAGCGAAGAACAAGCTACCGCGGCTGAACAGATAAGCGTGAATATTGAAGGAATAACTAATGTAACTCATGAAAGCGCGGCGGGAGTTCAGCAGATTGCAAGAGCGGCCGAAGATTTGATGAGATTGACAGTCGATTTGCAGGGCATGGTAACACGATTTAAAATATACGAATCTTCGGATCATTCGGAACCTGATGCGGTGCAGTCTAAAAATTTAGAACGCCCGGCAGTACGTCCGAAAAGAAAAGTAACTCACTTCTAAAATATGGATTGGGTAAGTTCCTTCTCATTCCAGGCACAGCCGGAGTAGCGGTGATTCATCTCCGGTAGCTGAATGCACAACGGCACGTAAATTGGGGCTATATCGTTTTCAGTGCTCATTCCGCTGAGTTTGAGATGCAGAATGGCGTTTTTAATTTGATTTTGACAGGATTTTTGAATCCCTAAACATTGAGTTCAAAGATCCCTGAAGTTTTTACATGTAGTAATGGCGTTGAGGGGGAGGATAATGCGTCCGGAAACGACATAAAATTGAGTGTAATATTTAATGAGAGGGTTGATAATTAATAACGGAATACGGGTTTTATTAAATAAAGTAAGTTTAAGTTAAACTAAATAATCGCGAATAGAATTCGATTATCTAACTAGAGAATGTATTGATGCGGAGAGCTAAAATGGAAACAAAGTTAAATTATAAGATCATATTTATAATGAGTTGTTCACTCCTATTCTTTTTTCACAACAAAACAACTCCGATAAATCAGATTCATGGCGAAGACGAATATCTCCTCACTGCTGAAAAAATGCCCACCCCGGTTGGGGGATTTGAAGCCGTGATGAAAAAAATCACCTATCCCGATGCGGCCCAGAGAACCAAAACCGAAGGGAAAGTGTATCTGCTGATATATGTTAATGAGAGCGGCGATGTTGATGATGTTAAGATAGTAAAAGGCATTGGAATGGGATGCGATGATGAAGCGGAAAGAGTGATTAAAAGATCAAAATTCATAGCTGCAACGGACAAAGGCGTTGCTGTAAAGGCGAAATTTTCCATGGCAATAACATTCAAATTGTAAACTAAGGTGAAGAGATGCCCAAGTTCAAAGACATCAAGATTATAAGGAAAATTCAGGTCGGATTTTTTGTAATTGCGGCGGTTTCAACAGTAATTGCAATTAATTCATTTATTCAGATGAACAATGCTAAGAGAGACAAAGAATCTCTCTTTACAGAATTTCTTCAACCCCAGTATAAAATTCATGAACTCTATACCAGATTTCAAACAATTCAGTTCACGCTTGTAAAATTCTCGATATCAGGTTTTGAAGACCAGTTCCCTGATCTGATTAAAAAAATAGGTTCTGAAAAAGCCGCGGTCGACAGTGTATTCAAATACCTTTCGGCTAAGGAATTCGATCAAAATGTTAAGGACAACATTTCTGATGTTCAAAAGACCTGGATTAATTATAAAACCGTTGTGATTGATGCGATACTCAGCGCCGGTTTGATGAAGGATTTTGAAATGGCCAGCGTTGTAACTACTACCTCTGCGGAAGAAATATCCGCTCAGATGGAACGAAAGTTCACCATTGTTGAATATTATCTGCAGAACCGCGGAACAACACTCAGCGGAAATATTACATATCAGCTCTCTTCAGGAAAGTCGCTAATTATAATCGGCGCTTTGGTCGGAGCGCTGGTTTTTATTCTGGCCATATTTTTAATTGCCCCTACAATTACAAAACCGATCGGCGAATTCAAACTTGCAATGGAATATTTCTCGAAAGGAAATTTTAATATCGACTTAATTGCTGATTCAAAAGATGAATTTGGCGAAATGAAAAGTATGCTGATCCAGTTCCGGGATGCTCAGAAAGAAAAAATTAAAGCCGCGGAAAAAATATCCAATGGAATTTTTGAAAAAGGAAGGACAATTGGAAGGGGAAGATATATTATTAGAGGTTGAGTCCCTGAAAAATATAGATAGGGAAACAAGATTCAGGGCAATAGCGAATGTACTTACAAAGATGGAATCAAAATTTATCCCCCTGAGGGAACATATCCGTTTGATAGAAAAGGTCATAATGGGGAGTAGACCAAATCTCACACTTATCTTGCCTCATGGCATAAGGGTAAAGAAGGTATACAAAAAACTTGAATTTACAAAGAAA
>PGYS01000081.1 GCA_002839795.1 Ignavibacteriae bacterium HGW-Ignavibacteriae-3
GTCGTTAAAATTCATTAAATTTATTATGCAAATATTCTTTTGGAAAATTGGACCTCGCAAAACAATATATAATTCAATGTATAATCACAGCTGCCAATAATCTCCGGCTGAGTTCGGAGAAAATTGAAACGGTAGCGCTTATTCGCGAAAAACTGAATTCAGCAGAAAATCTTACAGAAGAGATTAAAAATTTCAAAAAAATCACGGAACTTTCTAAACTTGGAATCAAATTAAGCGAGATTCACAGTTTTATTGAAAATCAAAAAATTGATTTTCTTAAACTTTCTGATAAATTCAAAGAACACAGCTATGGCATCGTAGGCGAAATGAACAGTATTCTTGATGTTCTTACTCCGCAGGCTGCACGAGCCGTATTTCAGAAACAGGAAGAAAGTGCCGTAAAAATTGATTTGGCAAAAAATGGTTCAAATCCGGATAAAACCAAATTGGAAAATTTTATCAGCGTCACACCGGAAATCCAACTCCCGCACAGATCTAAGGCTGATGAAATGCGTGAAGCGATAATTTTTGAGGAGCTTAATAAAGAAGTCACTCTTGATTTTGAGAATTATGAGGACAAAGTATTACGCCCTGTTAAAGAGCTTGATTCATTTCTAAACCGGGTGATGAAGTATGAATTCACTGAAAATGAGATAAAAGGATTTATCAGGATAATGAAAGACAATGCCGAGCTCTCAAGAAAAATAGGGTTCGAAATTCTTTCCAATATGCATCAGATATTCTCGCATGGCCTCGAATTGATTGACAGAAAAAAAATCGCCGCAAGTGCGAATGTTGTTGAATCATTGAGAGCTTGCCTGATAGTTATTGTTGCTGTCGTAAGGGGCAAAGAAGTGGATATAACAGGTTATTTAACAAGAGCAGAAAATTTCGGGAAGTCAATAAGTTCTAATCAGAAGGAAAGATAAATGGAATTATATGCTGTAATAATGGCCGGTGGTGTCGGTTCCAGATTCTGGCCAAGAAGCAAAGAGAAAAAACCCAAACAGTTAATCAGGATCGTCGGCGAAAATACCATGATCCAGGATACTGTAAAACGGCTCGAAGGACTAATCCCGAATGATAAAATTTATATTATTACAAACAAGATTCAGAAGCTTCGTGTAAAAGAACAATTGCCTCAGATTCCCGAAGCAAACATTGTTGATGAACCTTTCGGTAAAAATACGGCCGCCTGTATCGGATTGGCTTCGGTTATAATTAAAAAGAAAAGTAAAAATGCTGTTATGATTACTCTGCCTGCCGATCATCTAATAAAAGATGATGCAGAGTTCAGGAATTGCCTTCTTACCGCCGCTGAGTTTGCTGATAAATCTAAAGGCCTCGTTACAATAGGAATAACCCCGTCGCGTCCTGAGACGGGATACGGGTACATCCAGTTTGATGAAAACGAAGTCGATAAAAACATCTATAATGTACTTACATTTGCCGAAAAACCAAATATTGAAACGGCCCAGCGGTTTTTGGAAGCAGGGGATTTTTTGTGGAACTCCGGAATATTTATATGGTCGGTTGAAACCATATTGTCTGAAATGAAAAAATTTCTTCCTGATCTTTCTGACGGCCTTGATAAAATCGAAGCTGCCGTTGGAACTCCGGATTTTGAAAAACAGGTAGTGCAGGTATACGGCCAGTTGAAGAGCATTTCGATCGATTATGGAGTGATGGAAAAATCAGAAAAAGTTTTTCTTACTAAAGCAGATTTTTATTGGAACGATGTTGGAAATTGGGAAGCAGTTTATGAAATTTCGGAGAAGAATGAGGAAGGCAACGTAGTTATAGGCGACATGTATACCGAAAATGTTTTTAATTCTTATCTCTTTTCACCGAGGAAATTTTCTGCCGTAATTGGTGTTGAGAACCTGATCGTGATAAATACAAATGAGTCTTTACTGATTTGCCACAGGAATAATGCACAGGATGTGCGTCAGATTGTTGATTATCTTAAAATGAACAAAAGAAACGAACTGATCTAAGGAAACATGAATTCAATATGCTTAAAAAACTTATAACTGAAGATCATGTAAAAAATATACTCAAATCCGGCGCGAGGGAAATAGTCGTCGAGAAGGGTAGTGTTTTAACTCCGCTTGCCAAGGATAGAATTCTGCACTCCGGCTTGAAGATCGTTGAACATCAGTCTGCCGGATCAAATGCCGGATCTGGTACTTCAATAAAAATTGTTATAGGTTCCGATCATACCGGTGTTAAAATGAAAAAGATTTTATACGATTACTTGGCTGAGAAAGGCCTTGAACTCTCTGATGTGGGAACCTTTACCGAAGATGCGGTTGATTATCCCGACATTGCATATAATGTCGCCAATCGAGTTTCCGTCGGTGAAGCAACTTATGGAATTATAATAGACGCTACGGGAATCCCTTCGGCAATCACAGCTAATAAAATTCCCGGCATACGCGCCGCAACCTGTTATAATGAATTTTCCGCAAAAAGTTCTCGCGAGCATAATAATGCGAATGTCCTCGTATTGGGTGCCCGCGCACTCGGCGAAGAAACAATAAAATCCATAGCAGATGTTTGGCTCTCATCGGGATTTCTGGGAGACCGGCATCAGAAACGGCTGGATAAAATTGCAGCTATTGAAAATAAATATTCCAGGAAGTAACAAATATTTTAATGGTCCTTTGAATCAGCCATTATCATTTCATTAATCGAGTTTCTTACTTGTACATCGAAAAAGCATTTGTCGAATCATTAGAAAAAATGGGCGAGGATACTTTCCTGATAAAGGTTTTTTCACCTGCAATTTCCTGTATCGTAAAACCCGGACAATTCTGCAATATTAAAGTCTCTGAAAACGATTATCCGCTTCTTCGGAGGCCTTTCAGTGTGTGTAACGTAGATGGGGATTACCTTTTTTTCCTTTTTGATCTGCATGGCATAGGGACGAAATTATTATCCATGAAAAAGAACGGAGATTCGATTGAACTGCTGGGTCCGCTGGGAAAAGGATTTGTTTATGATGACCAGTACGATACTGCGGTTATAGTTGCCGGCGGACTCGGAGCCGCACCGTTTCCGTTTCTGATTAAAAATATGGAACCTGAAAAAAATATAATCACTCTTCTGGGCGGAAGATCTAAAAATAATTTAGTTACGTACGGATTAAAAAATGTTTCCGCGGCTACCGATGATGGTTCGGAAGGATTTAACGGGAATGTTGTTGAGCTTCTTAAATCCCGGATAGGGGAAATCTCTTCCGGGAAATTCAGAATCTTTGGCTGCGGTCCCAACCCGATGCTTAAAGCGTTACAAGAATACTGTATTGAAAATAATTTCGATTGTCAGATTTCAGTTGAATGTGCCATGGCATGCGGCTTCGGCATTTGTCAGGGATGTCCGATTGATTCGGCCGAAGGTGTTTCTTATCTGCTGGTCTGTAAAGACGGCCCGGTTTTTAATGCAAGTCAGGTCAAATTATGAAAAATGTTGATCTTTCGGTAAATATCGGAGGCTTGAGCTTAAAAAATCCGATCATTCTTGCGAGCGGTACAGTAGGTTACGGAAATGAGATTGCTGAATTTACAAATTTGAATTTACTTGGTGGAATTGTTACCAAATCTCTCTCCCTCAAACCGCGTAAGGGAAATCCACCTCAGAGAATTGTTGAAACTCCCTCGGGAATGCTGAATGCGATTGGACTGGCCAACGTTGGCGTTGAATCTTTTATTAAAGATAAAATCCCTTTCCTCAAAGCGTTTGATACGACATTGATCTGCAATATTGCCGCAAGTTCAGTAGAGGAATACGTGGAATGTGTGGACATGCTTAAAAATGAAGATGTTATAAAAGCCTTTGAGATTAATGTCTCATGTCCAAATGTTCAGGAAGGCGGACTGGAATTCGGTAACGATTTAAATGCGGTTGGAAGGATTACAGATAAAGTTAAAAGCTCAACGAGGAAACCTGTATTTATCAAACTTTCTCCGAATGTCTCCCGTATTTCAGATTTTGCAAAAGTTGTAAAAGAAAACGGTGGGAACGCAGTCTCAGCTATTAACACTTTAGTTGGGACTTCTTTTGATATCTATACACGAAAGCCTAAAATTAAAAATATCACGGGCGGATTGAGCGGACCCGCGATCAGGCCAGTAGCTCTTGCCAAAGTTTTAGAGATCAAAAGAAATTCGGATATTCCCATTATAGGAATCGGGGGTATCATGAACTGGAAGGATGCAGTTGAAATGATGATAGTTGGGGCATCTGCCTTTCAGATCGGAACCGTAAATTTTATAAATCCAAATGCCGGTGTTGAAATTCTGAATGGATTAATTTCATATTGCGAAAACAATAAGATAAAAAACATATCCGAGTTAACAGGTACTTTTCAGATCCGGGATTGAACCAGTAAATAATAATAATATTGTCCGCCCTAATAATAAATAACAAACAGAAATATGCCCCAAGATAAACCTGATCCCGGCAGCAAAACAAAGGCCGCAATAGATAAACTTTTCTCTCTTCATCAGTTCGGAATGAAGCTCGGTCTCGATAACATGCGCAAATTGCTTGATGAGATAGGGAATCCTCAGAAAAATCTTGAAGTTATTCATATTGCCGGTTCCAATGGGAAGGGAAGTACAGCCTCATTCATTGCAAGTATCCTAATGGAGTCTGGTTATAAAGTCGGGCTGTATACTTCTCCTCATTTTGTAAAATTCAACGAGAGAATACGTATAAATTCACGGATGATAGAGGATGATTATGTCAGCGAGTTTGTTTTCAGGTTGGAACATTCCATAGATAAAAACGGTATTACTTTTTTTGAAATTACTACTGCCATGGCATTTCAATATTTTCTGGATCAGAAAGTAGATTACGCTGTAATTGAAACAGGACTCGGGGGAAGACTTGATGCTACGAATGTCGTTAATCCGATAGCATCGGTTATTACTTCGATCAGTCTTGAGCATACACAGCATCTGGGTGAAACAATAGAAAAAATTGCGACTGAGAAAGCCGGAATAATAAAAACCGGGGCGAAGGTTTTTACAGGAATGATTCCCCTTGAGGCTGAAAAAGTGTTTCTGGAAAAAACCCGCATGCTTAATTGCGATTATTACCCGTTGCATTCATTTGCTTCTCGAGCAAATGAAAGTATTTCTGTCAATCTGGGTGCAAATATATTTTCAATCTATTCTACTCCTCTTCTGGGGGAGTATCAGCTTTATAATGCAGCACTGGCCGTAAAGACTGTGGATCTTTCTCTCGCTATCAAAGACGGACTGATTTTCTCAAGAGGAATTAAAAATGTTCTTCTGAATTCGGGCATCGAGGGGCGTTATGAAATTATAAATGATAAACCGAAAATAATTTTTGATTCGGCACATAATCCTGAAGGAGTCGCCTCATTTACTGGTGAATTTTCCAAGGAATACCGTTCTTACAAAGAACGCGTTCTGGTTTTCGGCGCGATGAGAGATAAATCCATCAGGGATATGCTGACTTTACTGGACCCATATTTTAGTAAAATCATCTTAACGGGAATAGATATGGAACGCTCGGCAACATCAGAGGAACTTAAAACCATCGCCGATTCCTGCGGAATCAGCACTGAGATAAATAGCGACCCAGTTTCATTTATTACCGCATTCCGTAAAAAAGAAGGGGATTCCTGTCTGGTAGTGCTCGGAAGCATGTATCTTCTGGGCGAAATTAAATCTAAAATGTTTGCTGAAAAGGCTTGACAAATTGATATATGGAGGCTAATTTTAAGCAGTGCCTCAATAGTCTTCAACAATAATAATTCACTTTTAATAAAAATCAGAAATTCCTCCATATTGTTAGCCATAATTGAATATCACAGAAATTTCTCATAAGTAATAGGATACACTCATGCCAATGGATATCTCAGAGCTGCAATCGAAAAAGATTGTAGATCTCTATAAGATCGCTAAAGATTTTGCAATTGCAGGGTACAGCGATCTCCGCAAACAAGAACTCATCTTTAAAATTCTCGAAGCCCAATCACAAAAAGACGGACTTACATTTTCCAAAGGGGTATTGGAAGTTTTAGCCGACGGTTACGGATTTCTCCGTTCTGCAGACTACAATTACCTCCCGTCTCCGGATGATATATATGTTTCACCGTCTCAAATCAAAAGATTCAGTCTAAGAACGGGAGATTTTGTGAGCGGACAGGTTCGTCCCCCAAAAGAAGGTGAACGTTTCTTTGCCCTGTTGAGGGTTGAAGCGGTAAACGGAAAAGATCCGGAAGCAATTAGAGAACGAACCTTGTTCGATAATCTTACTCCTTTATATCCAACCAAGAGATTAAAATTGGAATCTGCACCCGGCGAGTACTCAATGCGGGTAATAGATATGCTTTCCCCCATAGGTAAGGGACAAAGAGGATTGATTGTATCTCCTCCTAAAGCGGGTAAGACAATTATTTTACAAAAAATTGCAAATTCAATATCTCGTAATCACCCTGAAGTTAAGATAATTATGCTGTTAATTGATGAGCGACCTGAGGAAGTTACCGACATGCAGCGCTCTGTTCAGGCTGAGGTAATAAGTTCTACATTTGATGAACCGGCCGACCGCCACGTTCAGGTAGCCAATATGGTGATTGAAAAAGCTAAACGAATGGTTGAAGCAGGCGATGATGTTGTGATTCTTCTTGATTCAATTACACGATTGGCGCGGGCTCATAATACCGTTATTCCACACAGCGGTAGAATCCTCTCCGGCGGCGTTGATGCCAATGCTCTTCATAAACCGAAAAGATTTTTCGGAGCCGCACGTAACACGGAAGACGGCGGAAGTCTGACTATTATTGCTACTGCACTGGTTGATACAGGAAGCCGTATGGATGAGGTTATTTTTGAGGAGTTCAAGGGTACCGGTAACATGGAACTGGTACTTGACAGAAGTCTCTCCGATAAGAGAATCTTCCCGGCAATTGATGTAAATAAATCCGGTACAAGAAAAGAAGAACTTCTCTTTAAGGAAGATGAATTGAATAAGGTCTGGATTCTGAGAAAAATTATTTCCGATTTCGATTCAACTGAGGCGATGGAATTTTTACTCGATAAGATGAAAGGTACGAGGAACAATAAAGAATTCATGATGAGTATGAACAGTTAGATCCATGAATTCAATATAAAATGAAAACGCTTGCATTCACATGCGGTGATATAAACGGAATCGGTCCGGAAATATGCATCAAATCAATCAATAAGATTTATAAACCGGGCAGAAGAAAAATTATTTTACTTTGTCCGGCTGATGTATTTGAACAAGCCGCCTCTGTATCAAAACCTTCATTTGATTATTTTATATTAAAAGAAAACAAACCGATTCCCGAAAAATCCCAGGAAGTGGTGATTATTGACATCGGCAAATCATCACAGAACAGAGGCGTACCCAGCAGACAATCCGGATTAATCGCTTTTAAGGCCATCTCACTTGCTTTTGAGATGTGCAGATCAAAAAGCGCCGATGCGATGATAACCGCTCCAGTTTCTAAAAAAGCATTTCATCTGGCAAATATCAATTATCCCGGACAAACCGAACTTCTGGCCGATCTTGCAGGTTCAAAAAAATTCATGATGCTGTTTCTGTCGAAGATGTTTATCTGCGGACTTTGTACAATTCACCAGCCTATTAAAAATGTAAGCAGACTAATTTCACGCAAATCCGTTCAGTCATTTATACAAATCCTTTTTGACAGTCTGGTGAAAGATTTAGGCATTCCAAATCCCAGAATTGCAGTATTAGGATTAAATCCACATTCAGGGGAAGATGGAAATATCGGCAGGGAAGAAATCCAATCTATTATCCCGGCAATAAAGTCGTTCGTTAACGGAGCTGTTGACGGACCGATGGTACCCGATGCATTTTTTGCAAACCGGCTTTATAACAAGTACGATGCCGTATTGGGGATGTATCACGATCAGGTATTAATTCCTTTTAAAATGATGAATTTTAATACCGGTGTTAACTTCACGGCCGGGATTCAGGTGATACGAACTTCTCCCGATCACGGAACCGCCTTTGATATATCCGGAAAAGGTATTGCCGATCCTTCCAGCATGATTGAAGCAGTCAAATGGGCGGAGAAGATACTGGCTAACAGGCGGAAAATTTCAAATGCCCGTTAAAACTTATTCTGCGATCGCAGGAATATATACTCATCTTATGCGCTCAATCAATTATAAGGAATGGGCAGATTATATCATAGAACTCAGCCGGGAGCTAAAACTTAAAAACATCTCAGCCCTTGAATTAGCCGCCGGAACCTGCGCTATTTCAAAAATACTCAGTGATAAATTTGATCTTATCACAACCGATAATTCATTTGCGATGCTGGCTGCGGATGGATATACTTCAACGAAAAGAGTATGCTGCGATATGACCGGACTCCCGTTCAAGAATAAATTTGATTTTATATTTTCAACATTCGACAGCGTTAATTATCTTGCCACGCGGGAAAAATTTCTGAACTTCCTAAAGAGTGCGGGGCAATGTATCTCAGACAACGGATTATTGCTATTTGACGTAAGTTTGGAAAATAACAGCAGGAAATTTGAGAAGTATCTAAACCGGTCCGGAAAAGTGAACGGTATTAAATTCAGGCAAAGGAGTGTATTTAATACATCTTCAAGAATTCATTACAATCATTTTGAAATTACTCTTGCTGACGGAACTAAAGTTGAGGAAATTCATAAGCAAAAGATTTACCGGTTCGAGGAATATTTTGATTTCATTGATCGTTCCGAATTCTATGTACATAAATGTTATAAGGCGTTCACATTCAAAAATGCTGACTCTGAAACCGAACGTGCCCAGTTCATTCTAAAAAAGAAAAAATTATGCTGACATTTTACAACGTTGATTTTAATTATAAGAACCAGCCGGTGTTTTCAGATTTAAAGCTGGAGATAGGACAGGGAGAATTTGTCTTTCTGATAGGCAAAAGCGGTGTCGGGAAAACCACAATGCTCAGGATGATCTATATGGATATTTTCCCGGAATCGGGATTTGTTGAAGTAGGGGATTATTCATCCGAAACAATTACCGAAAGGGAATTGCCGTTTCTCAGAAGAAAAGTAGGGATGATTTTTCAGGATTTTCAGCTTTTGAGCGACAGGAACGTCTACGATAATCTTGCATTTGTCCTTCAGGTTACAGGAAATCCGGCAAAGTCTATAAAGAAAAAAGTTATGCACGTACTCTCTGAAGTGGGATTGTCTCATAAGCAGAAGAATATGCCGCATCAGCTTTCAGGCGGCGAGAAGCAGAGGGTGGCCATTGCGCGGGCGATAATAAACGATCCTTTTTTGATTCTGGCAGATGAACCTACGGGTAATTTGGATCCGGAAACATCGGAGGAAATATTGAATATTCTTAAAAAAATTAATTCAAGAGGAACTTCAGTTATCTTCGCGACCCATAATTATGAACTTGTAAGAAAAATTGATTCGAAAATTATAAAGCTTGAGGGGGGAAAAGCAGTTAAAGTATTAATCAAGAAAAAAGGGGAGAACGATTAAGAGCCCTGCAGTTTATTTATAATATTATCTGTAATCACTTCAATTGATTCTGTACCATTGATCTCAAATATTATTGCTTTATCCGTATAGTAGTTAAAAACCGGTGATGTTGTTTCGTGATAAACTAGTAATCTTCTTCTTATAACTTCCTCGTCATCATCTTTTCTTTTTAAATAACTGTCAATTTGATGGCAGACGGGACACACATAACTTGAAGAATAATTGGTATTGACTATTATATTGCCGCATTTGCTGCAGACAAGACGATTTGTAAGACGGGAAACAATCACTTCGTCCGCTGCATCCAGTTTAATAAGGTAAATCTCATGCACACCCAATTCGTCGAAAATTTCAGTAAGAATTTTTGCCTGCGCGATTGTCCGGGGAAATCCGTCCAGTATATAACCGTTTCTGCATCTATCTTCTTTGAGAGTTTCCTTAATTATTCCGCCCATAATATCATCCGGGACCAAACCACCGCTTTCAACTATCGCTTTTGCCTTCAATCCGGTTTCAGATCCTTTTTGAATAGCTTCTCTGAGGATATCTCCGGTTGAAATATGCGCTATGTTTAATTTTGCTGCGAGAATTTTTGCTTGTGTGCCTTTTCCTACACCGGGTGCGCCGAATATTATTATATGCATTATTAATGAAATTGTATGGAAAGTATTGTGAATTAAGCCTAAATGAAAATTAAATAGATTTAGGTAAAAATCCAATTATGATTTCTTAATTGGAGGGATTCTTTTTTTTCTGAAATAATTTTTCAGTAATAATTTTGATTCATCCGAATAGATCCCGGAGAAGACATTCGGTTTATAATTGTATTTACCTGATTCAACGATATTAAAAAGAGATCCGCACGCGCCGAATTTCGGTTCGAATGTCCCGAAGTAAAGATTATTAATTCTAGAAAGTAAAACAGCACCGCTGCACATAACGCACGGTTCGACCGTAACAAAAAGGTCGCATTCCTCAAGGATTCTTGATTGAAGGTGATTTGAAGCGGCAGTGATAGCAAGCATCTCAGCGTGAGCTGTTGAGTCTTTTAGCAATTCCGTCTGATTGAAACCGCGTCCGATTATTTTATTCCGGCAGACAACAACGGCGCCAATGGGTACTTCATCGGATTCCGCGGCTTTCTCGGCTTCCTGAAGTGCGGCATACATAAAACGGTAAACATGTTCCGGGAAGAGCATAATTACCAGTAGCGAATTGTGAATTTCGAATTAAGAATTATCATCTGTCTATTATTGTCTTGTACGCCCGGAAGGATTCGAACCCTCAACCCTCAGATCCGAAGTCTGATGCTCTATCCAGTTGAGCTACGGGCGCATTTACTGATATTTTCTGAGAGACCTGCAGGTATATAATCTTTTCAAGAATACTCTCTTGAAGATACAAGTCAAAGTTAATCAAAAAATTTCTTAGAAAAGATATCGCGCAAAATGAATGTGAAAATTTTAAATGCTGTTAATAAGGTAATTTTTTTAACGTTCTAATAAATCAGGATCATTATTCTAACTGTAATTGGATAACAAGTCACTTGATGCTGCAAATAATAGATAAGTGGAATTTATATCCGGTACCCGATTACGTCAGGAATAATCGGGGAGTTTTCCCAATTGAATCAGATAAGTATAAATCTTAATTTAAAAAAACAAAAGCTGAAATTAATATGAGTACAGATTCATTAGAAGATTATGCCAAAAAGTTTAATGAACTCCAGGCAATCTTCGATTCTCTGCCGGACGGAATTGTAGCTATACTCGATAATGATTTTAAAATAGTTTCAGCCAATAAAGCTATGTCCAGTCTGTTTGAAATGCCCGGTAAAAATATTATCGGAAAAAAGGCAAACGAATTATTTGAGCAAAAATATCCCGTAATGTTTGAGATCTTACAGCAGACAATTCAGTTAAAGAAAGAGGTACGGAATTTCACTATTGATTTTACAAATCAGAATGGGGTTACTACTTCTTTTTTAATCAGTTCAGTTCTCATTGAGGGGATAGGACAGAATGAATCCGCCGCAGTTTTGATAATCCATGATATATCCGAAATAAAAAAATTACGCAAAGTCGCCTCCCAATTTAAACGCTACGGAGAAATAGTCGGGGATTCTGAGGCAATGAGAAACATTTATTCGATGATTGATAATATTAAAAATTATGATACATCAGTTCTCATAATTGGTGAAACCGGCACAGGCAAGGAACTTGTCGCAAGGGCAATCCATGATTCCAGCAACAGAAAAGAAGCTCCGTTCATTCCTATTCATTGCTCCGCTCTTCCGCAGAACCTGATAGAAAGCGAGCTTTTCGGACATATTAAAGGCGCTTACACGGGAGCCGCAAAGGACCGGCAGGGAAGATTCAAAATGGCGGACAAGGGCACAATATTTTTGGATGAATTAGGGACACTCAATCTGGAACTCCAGGTTAAGCTTCTTCGTGTATTACAGCAGAAAACGATAGAGCCCGTCGGTTCTTCGAAAAGTATTCCGGTTAACGTACGAATAATTTCCGCTTCCAACAGGGATTTGTCTCACCTCGTTGAAGAAGGTCTATTCAGAGAGGATCTGTTGTACAGATTAAAGGTTTTCCAGATTACATTGCCCCCATTGAGAAAAAGAACAGGTGACGTATCTATTTTAACAAATTATTTTATTCAAAGATTAAATCATTATTATAATAAAAGCATAGTCGGTGTTTCAAATAAAGTCAAAGAGGTATTCAATAGCTATCCATGGCCGGGTAACGTGCGTGAATTGGAAAATAGCATTGAACACGCGTTTGTCCTTACAAACAGTTCGTTTATAGAATTTAATGCGCTCCCTATTGAACTGCAGAATTTCAATCTCAAGGAAAAAGTATTACCGCCCCCGCCGAGAAACTTAAATGATGAAGAATCAAATATTCGAAAGGCCTTATTGTTCTCTAACGGAAATATTGAGAAGGCAGCCGATCTATTGGAGATTCACAGATCTACTCTCTGGAGGAAGATGAAAGAATTCAGAATAGATAAGGGATTTGGTAAAACCCCTGCTTAACTCGTCGCAACATTATTACAAATGTTGCAACAATAATGAGAAAAGACAACTCATCCTTTCTATCAATTCCCGGTTTGCACTTCTTATAGTTTAGTCGAAAGTTACTTAAACGAGCGATTTGGGCTATTCCCGCTTGTTATCAAATACCGAAGTGGCTTTTGGCATAAAAATCGATCAATAAATATCAGGATTTAAATTAATGTTTAGGAACAGTAATTGTATCGATGAAAAAGTTTTACGGTAACATAATTCACGGAGGATAGGGTTATGAAAAATTACAAAGAGCAGGAGTGCAGTGTTATTCATTCGGAATCCGGTCAGATTGTCAACCCGATTTATTACGATAAAAGCAGCAGGGAAGTATCCTATATTACTGAAAAATCGTCTTACATCTGTACTTGTTTCGATTATGAACTTACTTGTAGCGTGGGTAATGTGCACTTAAAAACTTTGCTTAACGGATTGCCGCATCACAAATCAGTTAAATTGAAGAGAAATATTGTAAGGGATTATGAAAATACCGAGGAGAACCATTTATCTTTTTAAATATTATCGCTTTTCTTAGTAATCTTAAAAATACTCATCACGAATGAGGTAATAAATGGAACTATTATTTTTCTATGACAAATACAGTCCCGAAAGTCTTAAATCCAAATCCGCCGTATCAAAGATCATTACACAAAAACGCAAAAAAAATATTAGAATCAGAAACATTGAAATATCCGGAATGCGATCTGTCTGCAAAAAGTATAACGTTATGGGCATTCCTACCCTTGTACTTTTAAGAAAGCAAAAACCTGTATTGAAGCTGCTCGGACAGATGACCGAGGACGAATTGAACCGGATCATTGATCAGTATTGCAGTCCCGCCGTCCGATTGAATCAAAAAAAAGCTATTTGGTTTAAAATGAACTCAAATTTAAAGAGGAGTACAAAATGAAAAAGAAAGATGATGAACACGTTGAAAAAAAAGCAGATTTCAGCCTGGAACAATATGTAGATGAAATTCGTCAGCGCGCAAAAGAAATATTTCTTACAAGGGGAGAAGATGAGGGTGATGCGCTATCCGACTGGCTGCAAGCCGAAAAAGAAATCAAAAAGAAATATAACATAGAATGATAAATCCTTCTCAAAGGTCAGGCGTTTATCGAATTTATATAGATGGAGGATCGCATGAAGAGGCAGATTTCGATGGCTTCGGATATTGCGCATTAGTACAAGTACTAAACTTTTATTAGAAAACCCTCAAAAAAAGTACATTTGTTTAGTACAAGTACTAATGTATATGACTAAATAATTTCTTATAATTTGAGCATGCGTTAACTTAAAATGATTTTCGGTATCACATCTTCATTTTTAACGGGAAGAGCAATTTCTGAGAGTGAATGGACCAGATAAAAATTTTAATTGCTGAAGATCAGTCTATTATCAGAATGGCATTTGCATTTTATCTCCATTCTTATAATCACATTGAGGTCGTGGCTGAAGCTGCTAACGGCCTTGAGATGATCGAAAAATATAAAGCAACTTTGCCTGATATTGTATTATGTGACATAAATATGCCCCTGATGGATGGACTTCATGCCTCAAAAAAAATTCTGCAGGAATATAAAGACGCAAAAATCATAATGGTTACCGCATATAATGATAACGATTACTTATCGATAGCAAGAAATATCGGCGCCGCAGGCTATATGGATAAAAATGTTTCTCTTGAAGATTTAAAATTTGCCGTTGAACATATTGCCGCCGGCGGTAAATATTTTCTGGGTAAAACCGAAACGGAGTTGGAGGAAGAAAGGCAGATGTCATATAACGATGCCGATAAAATTAGTGTAAATCCAGCATATCAAGGTTTAACTCAGCATGAAAAGGAAATACTTGTACTAATCGCAAAAGGTATGACCAACACGGAAATAGCAGAAAGATTGAAACTGAATAGAAATTCAGTGGAATTCCTGAGGAACCATTTAGTGTCAAAGTTAAATTTAAAATCCACGTCTCAGCTTATTAGATATGCCATTGAGTTCACTGCAGGGCAGAATGGAAACGGATTCAGTGCTTATTAAGTTAGTAATTTAACTGGAGTTCAATCAAACCCGGGATGTCCTCAATAACATTGCCCGTCCTAATATTATCAAACAGAAATATCAGCTTCAATGAAAAATAGTATTGATGTATGCTAGTCTGAATTCAAGGTAATTTTACACTTCCGGATTATCCCTGAAAGTATAAAAACGGGAGAGCCTCAAACCTGTCAAATTTATTAATTCGAAAACCTTCTTATCTCACTCCTTCGGCGGGATAAACCTTTTGCCGATGCAGGCCCCGTCTGATCGATTTTCCAATTTCATATTAAGTAAAATCTTTCAGCCTCATTTTCTTAAAACAAAAAAGGGCTGTTAAATTCAGCCCTTTCTCTGTACACCCGTAGGGATTCGAACCCCAAACCTTCTGATCCGTAGTCAGATGCTCTATCCAATTGAGCTACGGGTGCATATATAATCTATTTATGAACTTGTAATTTTCCTGATCCCCCGCAAAAGCGGGGTAAACTCCGTCA
>PGYS01000082.1 GCA_002839795.1 Ignavibacteriae bacterium HGW-Ignavibacteriae-3
CTGAATTACTTCCGAAAGACTATTCAGACCGTACACCTCAATGCCATCCACAATTGAAGCTTCTTTTACAGAATCAACCGGAAGAATAATTTTTTGAATACCCAGTCTTCTTGCCTCGACAGTTATGGGAAGGGCCCCTTTAATTTTCCTGAGTGAACCGTCTAATGAAAGTTCTCCCAATAAAATTGTTTCATTTAATAAATTCTGATTTACAAGTTCATTTGACGATAGGAGACCGATAGCGATGGCAAGATCGAACGCGCTTCCCTCTTTTTTGATATCCGCAGGCGCGAGATTAACAGTGTGTTTTCTGTGAGGAATTTCTACACCGGAATTTTTTATCGCGGCTGTAACACGTTCACGGCTTTCTTTGACCGCGTTGTCAGGTAATCCTACAATTGTTATAGAGGGGATCTGTTTTTCAGAATGAGTTTCGACTTCCACTAAGAATGCATCAATGCCGAATGTAGCGCCAGAAAATATTTTTGAAAACATTTTTGGTTCCGGCTATTTGTACGATCAAATTAGAAAAACTTCAAGAAAAATAACAGCAGTTGTTTATAAATAAAAATTACAATTCCATAAACGCATGAGGAAAGGAAAACTCAGCCCCTAAAAAATTTTTTTAAACATATTACTGATTATTTGAACTTCCGTAAAAATTCCAGCCTGTCTCTTAGATTTTCGACAGGAACCAGTAGCTTATCTTTCCCATAAATCGCATCATCTCTGTTACTGAATACAAGCTCATAGTCCTTGCTCATAACAATCGCTTCCTCCGGGCAAACTTCCTCGCAGAAGCCGCAGAAGATACAGCGCAGCATATTAATCTCAAATTTTTCCGGATATCTCTCTTTTTCCAATTCGGTTTCTGCCGCCTGAACTTCTATGGCCAACGCGGGACAGACGCGTGAACACAGCCCGCAGGCAACGCATCGTTCCACTCCATTATTCTCTTCAACCAGGACCGGTCTTCCTCTATATGACGAGGATGGTTCAAACCTTTCTTCGGGATATTGCAATGTTACATTTGGACGGAACATACTTTTCAGCGTGAGCGCCATTCCTTTTGCAATTTCTGGGATATAGAGCTTTTCTAAAAAGCTCAGATTCTTTTCTCTTTTCTGTACTGACATCTTTAATCCTTCGCCCCTTTAAAAAGGAGATCCATTTATAATCCGAAAATCATTATTATTACAGCAACCCAGACAAGATTGGCAAGCGCAAGTGGAAACATTACCTTCCATCCCAAACTCATCAACTGATCATATCTGAAACGCGGTATAGACCAGCGAACCCATATAAAGAAAAACAATAATGCTCCGATCTTCATAAAGAATGCGGCAATCTGAATTATTGTTGTCGCCGTGTAACCGAGTCCTAATTTTTCAATATAAGGAACCTGATAGCCTCCGAGATACAATGTGACAATGATCGCACTCGCGATAGCCATGTTCGCATATTCAGCAAGAAAGAATCCGGCAAATTTAAATGAGCTGTATTCAGTATGGTAACCGCCTACCAGTTCCGGCTCGGCTTCAGGTAAATCGAATGGCAATCTGTTAGTCTCGGCGAATGCAGATACTACAAACGTAATAAAACCTATCGGCTGTAAAACCGCGTTCCACATCCATCCATGCTGGGATTCAACTATTTTTACGGGACTGAGTGATTGCGAAAGAAGAATAACTCCGGCAACGGAAAAGCCCATTGATACTTCGTACGAAATCATTTGAGCGGAAGAACGTATTCCTCCGAGTAATGAATACTTGCTGCCGCTTGACCATCCTGCAAATGTAATTCCGTAAACTCCCAGTGATGTAAGAGCGAGTACATAAAGAATTCCAATATTAACATCCGCGACTACTAAATTTATTTTATATCCGAAAACATAGATCGGCGGTCCCAAAGGAATAACGGCGTATGTGGCAAACGCAACAAATAACGCAATGAAAGGTGCCAGAGTATGAAGCGGCTTGTTGGCAGCAGTGGGAATTATATCTTCTTTTAATAATAACTTAAAAACATCTGCGAACGGCTGGAGCAGTCCCAACCATCCGACACGGTTTGGTCCAACTCTGTTCTGAACCCACGCGCTGATCTTTCTTTCAAAATAAACTGAATATGCCACAGTCAGAAGCAGCATTACAACAATGATCAGGATCTTAACAATTGATATTATTAATATTTCCCAGATATTCATGAAATAGTCACTCCGAATTTTGAATTCAACACGGACTTAAATAAATCCGCGTTCTGTTTTAAACTGTAACTGACTGCTTTATTTTAAGCAATACTCCCTGTTTACCGATGATATCATAGTCAAGCCCTTTGAAACCATCAACCGAACGGGCAAGATCCTTAAAAACATCTTCCGCCATTTCATATTTTATCTTACCATCGAGATAAGCGGAGAGAGACACAAATATTTTCCAATTCGGATTCGCATCATACTTTACACCATTCATCCACCGGTCGAATTCTGTCCCGAATTTATCCCATCTGCTCATCTGCATTCCGTCAAGCGCGCGATCCATTTCCTCTGTTGCCACAGCAGGACGAATTCTCTGCACCCTTCCCTGAAAGTTTACTAACGTGCCGTGTTTTTCCGCAAATGAAGATGACGGGAAAACAACATCCGCGAGTAATGTAGTTTTATTTTCATTGGATGCATTAACTATCAGCAGTTCTAATTTGGGAAGGACATTTTCGAACTCATTACTGAACGAAGCCACATCCTCTTCCATTACGTATAGAGCTTTTATTTTTCCCTCTTTAATACCCTTGTAAAGCGATGCCAGTTCTGATCCATTCTTTGCGGATTTCATTCCAACTAATTCCGCGCCTAAAGAATTTGGAGTTTTATCTTCACGAATTAAAATATCGTCTCTGTCTCCGGGGATTAAATGATCGATGTAAATTATATTGGAGACACCCAGAGATTTAGCAAATTTAACGAGTGCGTAATTATCTTCACACGTTGCATAGGGAGAGCCGATAAATGCCATTTCACTGCTCTTAAAATTTTTGAGACTTTTTGCGGCATGCTTTAATGCAGCTTCCCATGATTCTTTCTGCAATTTTCCGTCTTTACGGAGATAAGTTCCGGAAATTCTATTTTCAGCCTTAACGTCTTTAAAGGAATTTAATCTGCCGCTGTCGCACATCCAGTAACTGTTTACCGTTTCATTGAAGCGCGGTGTTAATCTTAAAACCTCATTATTGCGCACCCAGATTTCCGTATTGCATCCTCTGGAGCACCCAACACATATTGAGTCTGTGCTGGACATTTCCCATACACGAGATTTAAATCTAAAATCCTGATTTGTCAACGCGCCAACCGGACAAATATCAGTTGTATTCAGCGTATAAGGATTATCAAACGACTCGCCGGGAAAAGTAGTTATTGTAACTTTATCTCCTCGCTGAACAAATGTGAGCTGATTATGTTTGGCGATTTCATCGGAGAATCGGATGCATCGCGAACACATAATACATCTGTCGCCGTCAAATTTTATATGCGGACCGAGCTGAACCCGTTTTTCTTTTCTTACTTTCATTTCTTCGAAGCGGCTTTCACCTTCGCCGAGTTTGTAGGCATAATCCTGAAGTTTGCATTCGCCGGCTTCATCACAGATTGGGCAATCGAGAGGATGGTTTATTAGAATAAATTCCATAACGGCATTACGCGCCTGAACCGTTTTATCTGATTGTGTATGAACAACCATTCCGTCCGAAGCGTAAGTTGAACACGAGATAGCAAGTTTCGGCATCCGCTCAATTTCAACAAGGCATATACGGCAGTTACCGGAAACCGAAAGACTGGGATGCCAGCAGAAATGCGGGATTTCAATTCCAGCGTCACGTGCGGCTTCTATTACCGTTTGTCCCTGTTTAAATTCTACCTGTTTACCGTCAACAGTTAATGTCGGCATATCACTATCCTTTAAGCAACTTTCTTAATCAGAATATTTTTTGAAGACAAAATTACTCTTGTTAGACCACCATTTTCAAATTTATTTGAGGAATAGAACAATTCATTGGACATTTCCCTGATCTCATCGGCCGTTACAGATTGAATATGCTTAACAGTCTCGTCGATTGATTTTATCTTGTTAAAGTATATGACCGACTGCGCTATTCTCAGCATCCGGTTTGTAGTGCTTTCGAGACTCATCAGCATATTGCCGATTAAATATTCTTTGGCTCTATTCAGTTCGATCTCTCCGACTTTTTTCCTTTTGATTTTATCAATCTCTTCAAATATAAGGTCCTGAGCCTTGAAAACCGATTTATTATTAGTCGAAAGATATATTCCAAAAGTTGAGATATCAAAAAAAGAATTCAGAAATGAATTCACCTGGTACGCTATGCCATTTTCTTCCCGTATCTTCTGGAAAAGACGCGAAGAACTTCCCTCTCCCAGAATATGGGAGAGAAGACTGACAATATTTCTTCTCTTTTCCTTAATTCCGAAAGTCGGTTTGCCAACTATATAATGTACCTGCTGAGTTTCCTTTGCTACATAACGGTCAATAGCGGGAGAAATAATTAATTCTCTTTTCTTATCATTTGTCTTATTAAGATTTTTAGTAATATACTTTTTTGCAAAATCGACCAGTTCCTTGTGATCGATATCTCCGGAGGCGACGATATAAAAGCGGTCAAAAGTGTAATTCTCTTTTACAAAATCGGTAAGATCTTTTTGTGTGAACGAGCGGAGGTTTTTTTCGGTTCCTATGATCGGCATACCCAAAGGATTGCCCTTGAATACGTTGCTCTCGAATTTATCGAATATTAATTCATCGGGCGAGTCTTCAATATCATGCAGTTCATCAATTACAACTGCGGATTCTTTTTCGATTTCTTTGGGATTAAAAACCGAATTCTGAATCATATCGGCAAGAACTTCAAAAGTTTTTTCTATATGGGCGCTTAAACCTCTCCCGTAAAAACATGTATGTTCTTTAGATGTAAAAGCGTTAAGATATCCGCCCAATGATTCAATGTCTTCGGCAATATTTTTCGCAGATCTTTTCTTGGTTCCTTTAAAAAACATATGTTCAA
This sequence comes from Ignavibacteriae bacterium HGW-Ignavibacteriae-3, assembly GCA_002839795.1. Lineage (GTDB taxonomy): Bacteria > Bacteroidota > Ignavibacteria > Ignavibacteriales > Melioribacteraceae > Fen-1258. The sequence goes on from PGYS01000082.1 coordinate 5,068, forward strand.
GAAAATGACTTATTCCGCTATTCCTGGGCGTTTCATCGCGTGATCCGACATTGAACCAGAATCCGAGTGAAAAGGATTTTACATACCCTACCTTTTCGGTAATGATTTTAAGCCCGTTTGGTAATTCTGTGATATTTATATTCTTCAATCTGTAAAATCTGCCTTTATTAAAAAAATTTGTGGGCAAATATAGAGAAGCCTGGTTTGGTTATCAAATGACTGAAGTCTGAAGAAATAAATATTAAATCTCTGAAAATGGAGACTCATCCTATTTCTCCATGAAATCTCTTTCGATATGTACCTAAATTATTTTATCTTCACTTCGAAAATAGGGTGATATCTCTTTTAGAGGAAGAAAATGATTGATTCTCCAAAAACGCTTTTGCTGGTTGAAGATGAAGAGTTGCTGGCTTTGACGGAAACCCGATGGTTGACTAAGGCCGGTTATAAAATAATCCATGTTCCTGATGGCGAAGGCGCAATACGGATTGTCAAAGAAAAAAAAGAAAAGATTGATTTAATCCTCATGGATATAAATCTCGGTGCGGGAATCGACGGGACACAGGCGGCTGAGGAAATACTTAAGATAAATGATATCCCGATATTATTTCTTTCTTCTCATACTGAAAAAAAGGTCGTCCAGAAAGCAGAAAAAATAACCTCCTACGGTTATGTCGTAAAGAGCTCAAACGATGTGGTCCTTCTCGCCTCTATAAAAATGGCATTCAGACTTCATGACGCGAATAAGGAGATAATAGAGCAAAAACAGGCTCTTCTTTTAACCGAAAGAAAATACTCAACTGCTTTTTACACCAGTCCGGATTCTATCAGTATCACGCGCCTCTCGGATGGTGTTTTCCTGGAAATTAATGAAGGATTTACAAAAATCACCGGATATTCCCCCGCTGATGTTATCGGAAGGGCTACTTTGCCGGATGATCTTGGTATTTGGGTCAATATCGAAGACCGTAATGATATGGTGCAGCAATTAACTGAGAAAGGGGAATTAACCAACAGAGAAACTCCTTTTCGTGCCAAAGACGGGCGTATTGTAACAGGTTTATTGTCGGCTAAAATAATTGATGTCGAAGGCGAAAAATGCCTCCTTGCCATAGTCAGGGATATCAGCGCACGCAAAGCTGTTCTGGAGCAATTGAAAACAAATGAGGAAAATTTCCGGAGGCTTCTGGAATTAGCGCCGGATGCGTTCCTCCAGGGAGATCCCAAGGGAAATTTAATTCTTGTAAATGATCAAGCCTGCACCCTCACAGGGTATTCAAAAGAAGAACTTCTGAAAATGAATATGAAAGATTTTTTCTCGGAAGAAACTATCCGCACAAAACCTCTTCGATACGATTTGCTTGATCGCGGCGAGACTATCAGAGCCGAGAGAGAACTTATTAAAAAAGATGGCCGGACAACATCCGTAGAAATGAACTCAAAGAAGATGCCAGATGGAACGTTCCAATCATTTATCCAGGATATCTCCCACCGGAAATTAATCGAAGAAAAACTAAGCGCTAGCGAAAAAAAGTACAGGGAACTGTTTGAAAAATCTGAAGACGCTATTCTGATTATTCAGAATGGAAAATTTGTCGATTGTAATGACGCGACTGTCAAAATGTTACGTTATGGAAACAAAGAAGAACTGCTTAATACTCACCCCTCAGAATTATCACCTGAAAAACAACCCGATGGAAGGCATTCATTTGAAAAAGCCGATGATATGATGAAAACCGCTTTGGAAAATGGAAGTCATCGTTTTGAATGGGATCATAAGAAGGCCGACGGCGAAATTTTTCCCGTAGAAGTATTACTGACTGCGGTAAATGTAGACGAGAATAATAAAATTCTCCACACTATATGGAGAGATATAACCGAACGTAAGAAGTTTGAAAAAGAACTTTTCGAAAGTCAGAAGAATTACAAAGACCTGATTGAGAAAATGCTCGATGGCGTTTATAAGAGCACTCACGAAGGGAAATTCCTCGAAATAAATGACGCTATGGTTAAAATGCTCGGTTACGATGATAAAGAAGATCTTTATTCCATCGATATTAAATCGCAATTGTATTTCCACGAATCTGACCGTGAGAGCGCTGCTTTGGAAGAAAAAATGGAAGAGATGGCGGTATTCCGTCTTAAGAAAAAGGACGGTTCAGAGATCTGGGTGGAAGATCATGGGAGACATGTCCTGGACGAATTTGGTAATGTGCTTTATCACGAAGGTGTGATGAGGGATGTTACGGAACGCGTTAGAGCCGAAGAAGAGATCCGTCAAAGCGAGGAAAAATTCAGAGCGATATTTGAGAATAACTCAGCCGCCATTGCGATCATTAATTACGATGGCACGATTGCGATGGTGAATGAAGCATATTGCCAGATGAGCGGTTACAAAAAAGAGGAAGTAATTGGGTTAAACTGGACCAAACAGATACCCGCGGAAGATCTTGATAGAATGCTGGAATATAACCGCCGGCGGCTGCAAAACCCTCTGCTGGCACCGGACAAGTATGAATTTTCTTTTTACAAAAAAAATGGCGACCTGAGGTATGGCTTGATCTCTGTTTCTTTAAGTCCAAGCAGCCAAAAAATCATTACATCCTTTATCGACATAACTGACCGCAAATTGGCGGAAATACAAAGGGAAAAGTTCACGGAAGAACTTAAATCAATTAATGCAACTAAGGATAAATTCTTTTCAATTATTTCGCATGATCTAAAAAATCCGTTTCAATCAATTAACGGTTCCATCAAATTAATTTTAAATGAGGACGACCCGCTTACGCAAGAAGAAAAGCATACTTTCCTTACTAATATTCTTCGAACCTCCGATAAAGCTTACCTGCTTCTTGAAAATTTATTAATCTGGTCGCAAAATGAAATGGGTAAAATGGAATTTGAACCTGAGAAAATTGATCTGATGGATGCGGTATCTAATTGTATGGATCTGCTTAAAAGCGGCGCATTATTAAAGAGTATTACGGCCAGAAATAAAATTACGAAAGGTGTTTATGTGCAAGCCGACCGGAATTTACTGGATACAGTTATGAGGAATTTAATAACTAACGCGATTAAATTCACACGCGAAAATGGCAAAATTGAAATAAGCTCCGTGTCGAATAACGGAATGGTTGAAGTTAGCGTTGCGGACAGCGGAGTCGGAATTGAGGAAAATGATCTTGCCAAATTATTCAGAATTGATAAATCCTTTTCAACTACAGGAACTAAGAACGAAGCCGGAACCGGGCTGGGATTAATCTTGTGCAAGGAGTTTGTTGAAAAGCACGGCGGAAAAATCTGGATTGAAAGCAAAATTGGAAAAGGAACAAAAATTTCATTCACCTTGCCGGCTTATTTATAAAAAAGAGCCGGTACATTTTTCCCGGCTCTCCAATGATAACTATTTTGAATAATTTATTTTGAATTAACCTTCTCAAACTTATCAATATACTTAGCATGGAAATCACCCAGCGCTTTGTATGCTCTCTCAAGAATATTTTCCGGCGGAAGAAAAACTAATCTCATATGCCGGCTGTCGGGTTTTTGACCGAATCCGCTGCCATGAACTACAACAACTCCCGTCTCCTTGATCAATTCCGCAGCAAAATGCGCATCATTGGTAACATTGTGCAAACGGGGAAAAGCATAAAACGCCCCCTCCGGCGCAACGCACGAGATGCCCGGTATCGAATTCATCATTTCAACTGTTAAATCACGTCTGCGTGTCAATTTTTTCATGGCAATTTCAAGATGAGATTGATCTCCCAGCAGAGAAGGCGCGATTCCATATTGAGCAGGATGATTTGCGCACAGACGGGCCCGTAAAATTTTATTGATAGCTTCGGTATAATCTTTTAAAACCGATTTGTTCCCGCTTACAATTCCCCATCCGATTCTGAAACCGGGAACCATATAATTTTTAGAGAGACCGCCGAATGTGATCATCGGGACTTCGGAATCAAGAGAGGCAATTGAAGTGTGCTTCTTGCCGTCCATTAATAATTTATCATAAATCTCATCCGCAAAAATCACCAGATTATGTTCCCTGGCAAGTTCAACTATTTTACCAAGGGTTTCCGGCGAGGCATTAGACCCCGTAGGGTTATTCGGATTAATTAAAATAATGCCCCGTGTTTTACTGTTAATCTTTGATTTAATATCCTCCGCATCGGGCTGCCATCCGTTGCTCTCATCCAGGTAGTATGGATTTTCCATCGTTTGAAGTTTACTTTGAATTGCAGTGTACAATGGATAACCGGGAGTCGGGGTAAGAACATTTTCCCCGGAATTTACTAAGGCGGTAAGGCAGATGTCAATCGCTTCGCTGGCGCCTGTTGTTACAAAAATATCCTGGATATTTTTAATTCCTTTACGTTCAGCATCTTTTGATATAGCGTCAGTTGCCTCCTTGATTCCCGAAGAAGGTGAATATCCGTTATGATTTTTTTTCATGGCATCATAGGTTGCCTCTATAAGATGCTTAGGAGGTTCCCAATCGAACAAGTTCGGATCGCCGATGTTAAGATAAAGCATTTCTTTGCCCGTTTTGGCAACTTCGTTGGCAATCACAACAATATCGCGTACAGCGTATGTAATATTCTCGGTTCTTAGAGCAGGCTTAATAATAAAATTTATCATCTCTTCTCCATTAGTCTCAATAGTACAAACAAAAATTACTCTTTTTGAAATCCATTATCCATTCATGAAACAGAAGGATAGAAAATCAGGAAGGTTTAACTATAATTCCTTTATTGCTGTGGCCGTTCATTATAATAGTAAAGGGATTGTTGAGCGTTATATGCCTGGTGAATTTTTTCTGCTCTGCATTATTTTGTTCATAGAGCCATTTCCAATCTATAAAACCCTGCTGCGTAAAATCATCAACCGTAAAGTATCCGACCTTGAATGATGTAAGGTTCTGGAAAAAGTGTGAACCCTGAGAGGGCGTAACATTAAATTCGAGAAAATTCGATTCTATTATTGCCCTGGCGCCGTTAATCTGTTCCCACGTGACCGGAATTCCCAGCCAGGGATCGTAAGTGCCCCACCGGCCAAGGCCTATAAGCAAATAAGGCGTATCGGACGAGACCAGTTTAGAGTTAAACTGCGCAATTTCATGAGCTACCTCAAACGTGAATTTACGGTCGAATTTTTCAATATCTACACAAATAATATCTTTAATTTCTCCCAACATGCCATGTCCAAGTACCTGATCGCTTTTACAAATGAGATTTGCAGGATCTATGTGATTAAGTTCCAGTTCCTCTATTTCACTGTGAATTACTAAAGGACGGATCTGAAGAAGTCCGAATTCTTTCGGCTGGCCTGTTTCAACATTTAAGTTTACTGCAAATTCAAGTTCGACGGGAGAACCCGTTCCCCATGTTCCCATTTCGAGGAGAAGATCCAGAATTTCCGGGAGAGGAAACACTTTTTGTTTGATTATCGGAGATAATGTAAAAACTCTCGGTCCTTCTCCTCTGATACCGTCATTCAAAGTCTGATTTTCTTTGGAATAAGTAGAGCATGTAAAATTTAGCGCCCCGTCCTTCTCGGCTTCGAACAAGGGATACTTTTTAATCAGCTTCTCTTCATCAATATTTTTATCGGAATATTTTTCGTTCAGATCAAGCGCAAAAAATTCATTGGGAGTGTATTTTAAAAGATCTTCCATACTTCCTAACTGCAGAGGGTGTGCCGGGTACTTGGGACAGAAACGGAAACTTGATCCGCCCTCGACAATAATTTTTCCAAATCCGGGTGCAACGGCCGCCGTACCGTCTGTGGTTTTAAGAGGCGGGTTGGGGTAGAAATTATAAGATTTGGCCACACCCGAAAATTCCGGATAAAATCTTCCGTCATGATCAGATCCGACAAGCTTCTGAATTATTACAGCCATCTTTTCTTCTTCAAGGCGGTAGCTTGTTACTTTGAAATAATCTTTTGACCTCTGAGTAAATACCGAACTGTATATTCTTTTTATGGTATGGAACAGCTGTTTCATCCGAACTTCGAGATCGGGATGACAATTCGGAATCATGAATGTATCATAAACACCTGCGAAGGGCTGCCCCTGTGAATCTTCAAGCAGACTTGATGAACGTACCGCAAGCGGTTCGCGAACAAGTTCAAGAAAAGAGCGCAGATCGTCTATCATGAAACGCGGAAAATTATCGGCTCTAAAAAATCTTCTCATCAACGATTTATCATTATCGGATCTCAGAGCAAAATCCCTGAGATCATTATCATCCAGAAATTGATCGAACAGATCCACGGCTAAAACTACCGCCGGCGGAACATATATTTTTACGTCATTAAATCTCTGACGGATATCGAAGTTGCTAAGAAGTTTGTTGACAAAACCAAGTCCGCGGGCCTTACCTCCCATTGAGCCTGCTCCTATTCTGGCAAATGTTGTCGTAGCGTCAAAAGTATTTTTATTAAAATCAGAAATAACGCCTATCTGCCGCGATTTTCTGAATTCGCGCACATAATCAATCAGTAATCTTCTTAGCGATTCAGTAGATTGAAAATCCTGTACTTTTTTGGGTCTGAGCTGATGCGCAAGCCAGAATTCAGTTCTTGCCTTCAGCCAATTTGAAAAATGATTGCGGGATGCATGATAGACGATACTTTCCTCGGGTACAATCTCGAGTTGTTCTTCAAGCTCATTCAAATTTTGGGCACGGCCGACTTCCTCTCCCTCATTATTTCGAAAAATAAAATCGCCGAAACCGAAATTGTGCAGCATAAATTCTTTTAATTCTTCAAGCAGAGTCGGTGAATTTTTTTCCAGGAAAGCGGCGCCTATCGCCTGAGCTAATTCTCTGTTGTTACGATTGGTAGATTGCAGGAGAATGGGTATATCCTGTTCCCGTTCTTTAACTTTCTGCGCAAATAATATTCCTGCCTGAGGATCCCGTTTCCCTTCGCGCGTGAAATCAACATCGGAAATTATTCCAAGTATATTTTCTTCGTACTTCTCAAAATATTCCCACCCTTCTTCAAAACTTGAGCACAATAAAATTTTTGGACGGGCGCGCATACGTAAGAATTTGTGAGAAAGATTTATCCCCTCTGAAATTAAACTCTGAGACTGTTTGAGTACTTCAGTGTAAATTAATGGCAGGTATGAGGAATAAAATCTGATGTTGTCTTCAATAATAATGATTGATTGAACCCCGACATGCTGCGTATCATGTTCTACATTTAAACGGTCTTCCAGATATTTAATAATTCCGAGAACAATTCTGTAATCGCCCTGCCAGATAAAAACCTTATTAAAAACGGAGATTTCCTTCGTGGAAATGAGATTAGTCATTTCCCTGTTATCATAACTTAGCAGAATAACGGGAATATCGAGTCCGCTCTGTTTAACTTTAGACGCAAAAGTCAGAGCTGACATATCCTCAATGTGAAGAGTTGTAATGATCAGATCAAATCTTTTTTCGTCTGTCGCACGACGAATCGCCTCTTCCCCGTTGGATACATTAACTATTTCTGGCGAGTGGCTTAAATTTAATCCCTGGTACTCCTGCCGGATCAATTCATATAGACGGTTATCTTCCTCGAAGATATACGAATCATAAAGGCTCGAGACCAGAAGAATATCGCGGACATGATGATGCATCAGATTATGAAAATCCTGAAACTTAGAGTACAGGCTAATCTCAAGCATCTGTTTATCAAATTTAACCGGCTGTGTTGACATTATTTTATATCGGTTTTTTACAAAAAAATGGGGCGAGTTAACCCGCCCCTTTAAAAAGAAGATAAGAAAATTTTAGATAATACCCTGATCTAACATCGCGTCTGCCACTTTAACAAAGCCGCCGATATTGGCGCCGTTAACGTAGTTAAAAGGCGTTCCGTATTTTTCGGCTGTATCAACGCATGTCTTGTGAATGCTTTTCATGATCATGTGAAGTCTGTTGTCAACTTCTTCGCGGGTCCAGCTGTAACGCATGCTGTTCTGAGCCATTTCCAATCCGGATGTGGCAACACCGCCGGCGTTGGCGGCTTTGCCCGGCCCGTAGAGTATTTTCGCATCAACAAACTGCTCGATCGCGTCAATTGTAGAAGGCATGTTGGCGCCTTCGCTAACAACATAAACCCCGTTCTTCAGCAGATTGGCAGCGTCTTTTCCGTTGATTTCGTTCTGTGTTGCCGATGGAAAAGCGCAGTCCGCTTTATGATTCCAGAGCGGATTAAACTCAGAGTTCGGATCCAGCTGAGTGTAAACCGAACCCTTAAATTTGTCTGTATAGTCTTTAATTCTTCCGCGGCGTACATTCTTAAGATCCATCACGAAATTTAATTTTTCTGAGTCAATTCCCTTTTCATCATAAATATATCCGTTTGAATCGGAAAGAGTAAGGACTTTACCGCCGAGATGTAAAATCTTTTCAACAGTGTACTGGGCTACATTACCGCTGCCCGAAACCAGACATTTTTTACCTTCAAGAGTTTGTTTTCGGGTTGAAAGCATTTCAGCGGCAAAATATACTGCACCGTATCCGGTAGCTTCAGGGCGAATCAAAGAACCGCCCCAGTTCAGACCTTTACCTGTAAGAACACCGGTAAATTCATTACGTAATTTTTTGTACTGCCCAAACATAAATCCAATCTCTCTTCCGCCGACTCCGATATCACCTGCGGGAACATCGGTATTGGAACCTATATGACGGAATAATTCGCTCATAAAGCTCTGGCAGAATCGCATTACTTCACCGTCGCTTTTTCCTTTCGGATCGAAATCGGATCCGCCTTTTCCGCCGCCCATGGGAAGAGTTGTTAAACTGTTTTTAAATACCTGTTCAAACGCAAGAAATTTTAAAATGCCAAGATTAACGGATGGATGAAAACGTAACCCGCCCTTATATGGACCTATCGCACTGTTCATTTCAATTCTGAAACCGCGGTTAATCTGAACGTCTCCTTGATCATCGACCCATGGGACTCTGAACAAAATAACGCGCTCAGGTTCAATTATTCTTTCAAGAATTTTTTCTTTGCGATACTCCGGATGTTTTTCTAATACAAGCGCGAGAGATGACGCGACTTCAAACACAGCCTGGTGAAATTCCGGTTCATTTGAATTCTTAGCTTTAACCTGAGCCATTAAATTTTTAACGAATTCTGACATAACTGCCTCGATATTAATTTAAGGATAAGTGATTTGTTGGTATATAATAAAGTATGAGAAATTATAAGAGTAAATAAGGATTTTCCAATCGCAGGGCGTAAGTCATGTGATGAATAAAGGAGAAATAGAAGATTATTTTTTATTGAATAATTATCTCTGAAAATCATCTGGTGATGAAGGACCATTATTACTGATACAAGTTAAATGCATCAGATTTATTGTGCAAGAAAAAAATATTTTAAATCGTTCTGCTTAACAATACAGATACATACAGAATTACAAGGCATGAGAGAAAACAAAATGCCCCGAGGATTAGGAATGTCCTGCGTTCTCTTTGTCTGAGAGTTAAAATCCTTTTATTATTGTCGGGATTGGAAAGAAAATCCCCCTGAGAAATATCCCAGCCGTTGAAATTAGCCGTAATTCTGCCGCTTTTTCTACCCCTGAAAAGTTTAATTATTTTAGGACCATTTTCAATTTGGGTGTTGTAAGAATTTTGAACATACCACCATTTCTTAGGAATCGTAACTTTGAATAAATCTTCAGGCTGATTGTTTTCAATCAGCATTTCATTCAAACGGACCTGTTCTTCATTAACTTTCATTGACCCCTCTTCAATTTATATGCTAAGATTTTTTTTGTTTGAGTTCTTTTCTTTCAGGTATAGCAAATAATTTTAATTTAATTCCGTTTTGTGCTGTGTATGAATCACTTACATTCCACCAGTCTCCGGGCAATTTAATTGAATAATGAGACGATTCGTTAAGTTTATATTTGTGTAAAAAAGAACGATTCTTTCCTAAGAATATAAATCTGTTGAGCGGAAGAGAATAATTTAAATTGACTGAATTCGTTTTGGAAGCAATTGCATCTGAATTGCGTGCAAATAGAATTACAAGTATAGTTGAATAAAGAATACTCAACTCCATCCG
>PGYS01000216.1 GCA_002839795.1 Ignavibacteriae bacterium HGW-Ignavibacteriae-3
ACCTCGATGAGATTGTAATTACCTCCTCTCCCACTTCCAGTGGTTATAGATATCAACCCGATATGACTTACATGGGAGAAGAACTCCAAAAACGATCAGAGATTTCATTTGGAGAAATGCTAAATAATGCCCCTGGTATAGCAATGCGTTCCCTAGGATCTACCCCAGCACGCCCCGTAATAAGGGGAATGGATGGGGACAGAATACTTGTGTTGGAGAATGGTGAGCGCATGGGGGATATCTCCGAAACTTCTGCCGATCACTCCATTGCCCTTGATCCATTGGTAGCAAACAGGGTTGAGGTTGTGAGAGGCCCGGCTAGCCTGCTCTACGGTTCAAGTGCACTAGGTGGAGTTATAAACCTCATGACAACTGATATTCCCGATAGATGGGATAAGGGCTCACATGGTGTTTTTTCGCTTCAGGGCGCAACAATGAATAAGATGGGCGCCGGTTTTGGAAGATATACCTACGGTAACGATAAATGGTCGGTAACTGGTAGGGTTGCCCATAGACAATCATCAGATATTACAACTCCCGATGGCGTGATTGAGGGAACATCCATGAATAATCTTGATGCATCTATTGGTTTTGGCTTTAACTCAGGCACTTCACTTGGAGGGACTAGCCTTTCAATGGCTAACCAAACCTATGAGATACCAGAGTTTAATGATGACCCAAACCTAGGTGTGGAAATCAGAATGCAAAGGGTTGCCTTGCAGGGTCGACTTGGATTTGAAAAAGAAGGATTCTTTGACAAAGGACAGATAAGATTTAATGCTAGTAACATGCTTCAGCAAGAAATAGAGTATGAGTGGCTTGATAATGTGAGAGATGATGAAGTAGCACTTGAGTATGAAAAGTATGCAATAAGCTCAACGTTCACAATGCAACATAAACCCTTTGAGTTTTTTGATAGGGGTGCCGTTGGCCTAAATTTTCATGGACACAAATTAGATATAAGAAGCATAGACGCTTACACACCTGGTGAAATGAGGATGAATATTGGGGCCTTCACGTTTCAAGAAATCCCCCTTTCAAACAAGATGAGGCTTCAGGTTGGCCTAAGGTTCGATTTCCAGCACACCAGCGCAATTTCCGATGATATTGTAAGCGAAAACAAGAGCAGGAATGCCTTAAACTACACTGGTTCACTTGGATTTAATCATCGACCAATTGAAGGACTTGAGGTAGGTGGACAGTTTGCACGATCGCACCGAAATCCATCAGTTGAGGAACTCTTTGCAAACGGAATACATTTAGGCGCAGGAGTTTATGAAATTGGAAATAGCTTATTAAAGGATGAGGTTGGCCAAGGAGGCGATTTCTTTATTCGCTGGAATAGCAAGTATATTGCAATAGAGATGGCTAGTTTTATAAATGTTTTTCGTAATTATATAATTTTCGAACCAACTGGTGAGATTGATCTGGGATCGGGATACCCAATATTTCGTTATACAGGTGATGAGGCTAGACTATTCGGAGGTGAATTATCCACAACAGTTAAACCAACTGAGAATATTGAAGTTAGCCTAGGTACTGATTATGTAAATGGGCAAAGAACCACAAACGGAAACGAATATCTTCCATTTATTCCACCCTTAAGGTTTACTGCAAGCGTTGAATATGATTTTGGATTTGGATGGATTGGTGGTAAAATAGTAACAGCATCAAAGCAGGATAGAGTAGCACCCGAAGAAGACATCACAGAAGGTTATTCAATAATTGGTTTATCTGCAGGATATAGGTTGTCTAAACTTGGAAGTCATATATTGATAGTTAGGGTTGATAACCTCCTAAACGAGAAATACCGTGATCATCTATCGAGGATTGAGGATCGAAACTTCCCCATGCCAGGTAGAAACATCTCTTTAGCATACCGTTGGTTTTTCTAAAAGATATTTAAAAAAGATAAGAGCCGTCAAACTAAGTTAAAGATTGACGGTTTTCATATATTTATCAATTCAAAAACTTTGCGGTAGGTTTACCCTTCAATTTGAACAAAAACATTAATTTTACAGTAAAATCAGCATTATAATGATATACGGAGTTGTAAATCAAAGCATAGTAGCCCTTAGGAGAGAGCCTTTTGAGCGTAGCGAAATGGTTAGTCAAGTTCTATTTGGCGAAACCTTCACAATTATTGAGAATTATAACGATTGGTTGAGGGTACAACTTACCTTCGATTCATATGAAGGGTGGATTGATGCTAAGCTTTGTGTTATTATTGATCAAGAGCAAATGGATTTACTCTCTTTAAGCGATG
>PGYS01000083.1 GCA_002839795.1 Ignavibacteriae bacterium HGW-Ignavibacteriae-3
TGATTCTTGCAAGCTCCGGGAGGGGAGATATGGTTTTTGATCCGTTCCTCGGGAGCGGAACCACATCGGTTGTTGCAAAGAAACTAGGTAGAAAATATGTCGGAATTGAAATAGACAAATATTATGCGTGCCTGGCTGAAAAACGCCTGGATGACTCAAATTTAAAGAACTCAATTCAAGGGTACGAAAATGGTGTTTTCTGGGAACGTAATTCCGTTCCCTCTGGTATAAAACCGCAAAGAATGAAGATCCAATAACAGCTTATTGACCGTTTCATTCCTTGATTTTCAGACCCTCAATGGGTAAAATAGCACACCAAAATTTCATTATATGGAGGTTTTAGAATGCGTTTTGTGAAGTATTTGATTTTACTTTTGCCCCTTATCATATTTATCTCCTGTTCATCGCAGAAATCAAGTTTGGTAGTAGCGGAATTTGATGATTTTAAGATCAGTCTTGACGAATTTGAGAATGCATACTCACAGAATTCCGGCGGGTTTGAAAATGCTAAAAATGATTCTCTCCCGGAACTTAAAAATTTTCTGGATCTTTATGTTAATTATAAAATGAAATTGCGCGATGCGTTTATCCGCGGTTTAAACGCCGATCCGGAGATGAAAAAAGAATTGGCTGACTATAAAGCCAATATAGGCAAGACGCTTTTTCTGCAGGATAATTTATATGAACCTAATTTGAAAAAACTTTACGATAGAAGAAAAACCGAGTTCCGTGTAAGCCATATCTTCCTTGTACCTGATTCCAGCAGAGATGAAAAACAAACTCTCGAACTGGGCAAACAGCTTATCGAACGCATTCAGAAGGGGGAAGATTTTTCGTCTCTGGCGAAGACATATTCAAAAGACAGCTACACTAATAGTCACGGCGGTGACGTTTACTATGTTACAGCAGGACAAATTAACATTCCTGCCATAGAAGATGCAATATTCAAAACCGAAAAGGGCGCTGTTTATCCCGAACCGGTTCCATCCGGGTTCGGTTTTCACATACTTAAAGTGACAGAAAAGCAACCGAGAAATGCATCCATTAGAGCTCAGCATATCTTAATTCCTTTTGCCGATTCATCGGAGCCTGACACCGCAAAGGCCCTGAATAAAATAATGGAGATTGAACAAAAAGTAAAAGAGGGATTTGATTTCGGTGAACTTGCTATGGAATATTCTTCCGATAAAGGAAGCGCGGAAAGACGGGGCGATCTGGGATTTTTTTCACGCGGGCAGATGGTAAGGGAATTTGATGAGGCCGCCTTTAAATTAAATATCGGAGAGGTCTCCCCCATCGTTAAAACTTCATTCGGATTTCATCTGATTAAATTGGCGGAAATTGCGCCGCAAAAATCATATGAGGAAGAGAAACAGGCGTTAAAAGAAATATATGACCGGTTACGTTATAAAAATGATTATAATAATCTTGTAACATCACTCAAAACCGAATTGAATTTTGTACAAAACAATAATACTTTCAGTAAAATTCTCTCCCTGAGCGATACTCTGAAAATCGGGAAAGATTATCAGGATAGTAACTTGAAAAGTAAGGCGGGAACCGATGAGATATTCAGGATCGGCAATAAATCTTTCAGCTGCGACAGTCTTTTTAATCGTATGATTCATTTGGGTACAAATCTGAATATGAATGTCGACGGAGAATTGTTGCAGGATGCCATTAATGAATATTCGGACGAAGCCGTGATCCAAGTAAAAGTGAACGATTATGATAAGGTAAATGCCGGTTTCGCCAAATTACTGTCTGATTATGAAAACGGAATGTATCTGTTCAAAATTCTGGATGAGGAGGTGTGGTCCAGAATTTCCATCGACAGCGCTAAGATTTACAATTTCTGGGAAATGACTAAGGAAAATTTTAGATGGAGAGACCGCGTCGAGTTCAAGGAAATCCATAATTCCAAAGAATCGGATATTAACGAATGCTATAAGTCGCTAACTTCACGAGTTCCATTTGATAGTTTATTTGCAAAATATAATCAGAGACTGGATTATTCAAGCCGTCCCGGATTGAAAGGAATGGTAGATTCCGATGCGAATGAGCTATCGAAACAAGCCAATTCGATGTTAAACCCAGGCGATGTATCAAAGCCGTTCATTTTCGAAAGCGGCTGGTCAATAGTCAAATTGATCAGGAAAGATCCTGCAAGAATTAAAACATTTGAAGAGGCAAAAGCGGAAGCTGCGAGTATCTTGCAGGAAAAGGAAAGCAAGCGGTTAGAGGACGAGTACATGAGCAAGTTAAAGAGTATTTATAACCCAAAATATTATTATGATGAACTTCAAAAAGCATTTAAGTAGGAAGATTTTATTTTCCGTTGTGTTTGTGTCGCTCGGAATTGCAGCCTGTTCAAAAGAAAAAAAATCTGATAAGTATGTTGTTAAAATTAACGACGCTGTATTGACTGAAGATCAGATTCAGGCTTCACTTGCAGAAAATTTCTACCGCGGTAAAACCAGGATTGAATTCATCAATAATTGGATTGAAAAGGAAATTCTATATCAGGAAGCAGTTAAGGAGGGAATTCTTAATGAGTCTGAATTCACATCTATTCTTGCACGGAGTCAGAAAGAGTTAGCCGCGGGATTGTTCATTAAAAAAATCTTGGAAAAAGAAAAGTCGGAACCGTCAGAAGATGAGATTATAAAATATTATGAGAACTATAGGGATGATTTTAAACTAACCGACGATGTTTTCAAACTTAACTCAGTCTACTTTAATGATTTTAACGCGGCTGTTAAATTTCGAGATCATGCTCTGGAATCAAGCTGGAAAAATAGTTTTAATATGTTGAAAAATGATCCGGCCCTAATTGCTAGCGAGTCTGCTCAGGTATATTATAAATATCAGATTCAACCGGTTTCTCTCTTAAGGACAGTGATTAATCTTGAGAAAGATGAGATTAGCGTGGTGATTGAGCCGGAACCGTTAAAATATGCCGTATTTCAGCTGATAGAAAAATATTCAAGGGAAACTTTGCCGCCGATGGAACTGGTAAGGGATGACGTTAAAAATAGGTTATCGATCCTGAAGAAAAATGAAATAATAAAATTGTACTTAGATAAATTAATAGCAGATCACAATCTGGAGATAAAGAGGTATTACGAATGAAAAAGTTTTTGGTAGTGTTTTTTGTATTCGCAGGATTTATTAACGCGCAGAAAGTTCTTGATAAAATAGTCGCCGTTGTTGATAATGAGATTATTCTTCAATCGGAATTTGAATTCAGAGCCGGCATAGAAGCACAACAGAGAAATATCAATCCGGCCGATACAACATTCCGCCGTCAGATTCTAAATTCAATGATCGAAGAAAAGTTATTATTCGCGCAGGCTGAACTTGATTCTATTACTGTTACCGAAGATCAGATAAAACAGCAGCTCGATTATCAGATTAATTATTTTACGCAGCAGTATGGATCCAGGGAAAAGCTCGAGCAGGTCTATGGTATGCCTGTGGAAAAATTGCGACGTTCTCTGCAGGATGACGTAAAGAAAAACTTGATGGCCGAAATGCTGAAACAGAAAAAATTCGGGCAGATGGAAGCCTCAAGAAAAGAAGTCGAGGATTTTTATCTAACCTATAAGGATTCTCTCGGAATTGTTGCTGAAAAATTTAAGATCGCTCATATATTTCAGAATCCCAAAACCGGAGATCGTGTTAAAAAGAATGCAAGAGATCTGGCAATAAGATTAGTGGATTCATTAAAAAATGGTGCTGATTTTGCGAAACTTGCGGCAAAATATTCCGATGACCCGGGCAGCGCGGCTCAAGGCGGTGATCTTGGGTTCGTTAAACGCGGTGTATTTTATCCTGAATTTGAAGCAGCCGCTTTTGCGCTGGCTCCGAATCAGCTGTCAGGCATAATCGAATCTCCCGTCGGCTATCATATTATTCAGATGATGGAGAGAAGGGGAGAATCAATTCATACCCGTCATATTCTTGTTAAAGTTAAAAGTGATGATGAATCAGATCTGAAAGCAATTGAATTCCTGACTGAATTGAGGGATAGTATTGTCCGCGGCAAGAATAACTTCGAATATTACGCCAAAAATTATAGCGATGATAAAGAAACGGCCAGGTTCGGCGGTGTTCTCGGTATTTTCGAAGTAAGTCAGCTCGATAAATCCTTGCTCGATATTATTTATAAACTTAAAGTTGGTGATATCAGTTATCCTAAACGTCTTGAAATCGATCAAAATATTTACGGGTACCATATTGTAAAATTATTGGAGAGAATTCCGGAACATAAAGCTGATCTGGATCTTGATTATGCGGAATTGAAAAGAATGTCTGAGTATTACAAAAAACAGCAGCTGTTTGCTCATTGGATTGAGGAAATTAAACAAAGAATATACTGGGATGTAAGATTATAATAGGTTTTATTACCGAATAAATTAACCGGAGGCGATCCGGGTTACCGTTTCTAAATTTGAAACTTAGGACCACACATTGATTGAAAAAAAACCTGCCGATGATGTAAAAGCTGTTGAACAGCTGGCTGATTCAGTAAAAATTGTTAAAAAAGAAATTGCCAAAGTTATAGTCGGCCAGGATCAGATTGTGAATGACCTTCTTGTCAGCCTGCTCGCGAGAGGTCATTGCCTGCTCGTTGGAGTTCCCGGTCTTGCAAAAACGCTGCTCATTAAAACTTTAGCGTCTGTGCTCGATCTCAAATTCAGCCGTATTCAATTTACCCCCGATCTTATGCCAAGTGATATTACCGGGACAGAAATTATTGACGAAGATTCTGTATCCAAGAGGAGAATTTTCCGATTCATTAAAGGACCCGTATTTGCTAATATCATTTTAGCCGATGAAATCAACCGGACACCGCCCAAAACCCAAAGCGCTCTTCTGGAGGCAATGCAGGAGCACAGGGTTACAGCCGCCGGAGTAACGCACAATCTTGATGAACCTTTCTTCGTTCTTGCTACTCAAAATCCAATTGAACAGGAGGGAACATACCCTCTGCCGGAAGCGCAGTTGGACCGTTTCATGTTTAATCTGTGGCTCGATTACCCGCATTTTAATGAAGAAATTGAAATTATTAAATCCACCACCAGTGATTATAAACCCGATCTGAAAGTAGTACTGGCTTCAGAAGAGTTAATAAATTTTCAAAATTTGATAAAACGAGTCCCTGTGGCGGAGAATGTTATAGAATATGCGGTAAAGATTGTTAATTCAACTAGACCAACCGCTGACGCTTCCGATTTTGTCAGGGAAAGAGTTGCATGGGGAGCAGGTCCGCGCGCCTCTCAGTACCTCATTCTTGCGGCCAAGACAAAGGCCGTAATGGAGGGAAGATTTACACCGGCAATAGATGATGTTAGAAATTTTTTGATACCCGTTTTACGGCACAGAATTATTCCTAATTTTTCTGCAGAGGCTGAGGGAATTAACTCTGTTGAAATAATCAACAGACTTATACAATAATTACTATGAGGAAATAGAAAAAATTATATTAAACGGCGCACAGATTATTGTAAAAACCAGTGATCACATGTTTAAGTTATCCGGATTGTGCAAATGATAGTGAAGGTGCATTTTTTGATCAACGCGGGAAATATTTAATGCAAAATAAATTTCTGATTTTCACCAGATTACTTTTAATCATATCAATAACACTCATATCTATATCCTGTAAGAAAGATGAACCCGTAGTACAAAAGGAAGCAGTAAAACCAAATCAGTTTGGATTGTTTGTCGAGAATCTGATTGAAGTAAAAGACACAATTGAATCAGGTCAGACTCTTTCCGATATCCTCATGCCTCACCAGGTCTCTTTAGTCAAAATTCATGAACTTGAAAAAGCTGCAAAAAATATCTTCCCGCTCCGTAATTTTAGGGCAGATGATGAATTGCATATTTATGCGTCATGGGATTCCGTGGAAACAGTGAAATATTTTGTCTATACATGGCGAAATAATCCCGTGGATTATGTCGTATTCGATCTGCGTGATTCTATTAATATTTATAAAAAATCGAAACCTGTAACAATCACGCAGCTTGAGGTTTCAGGGAAAATAACAAATTCACTTTCGAAGACTCTTAATGATAAAAATATTCCCAACGCCCTCAGTGAGAGAATGGAAGATGTTTATGCCTGGCAGATTGATTTTTTTAGACTGCAGCCGACCGATAGTTTCAAGGTAATTTATGAACAGCTGCACGTTGAAGGTGAACCGGCGGGTGTTGGTAAGATACTCTCCGCAAATTTCATTACCGGAAAAGAAAATCATTATGCTTTTTATTTTGACAAAGAAAAAGGGGAACAGTATTTTGACGAAAAAGGCAACAGTCTAAAGCGGCTCTTTCTTAAGGCGCCTCTTAAATACAGCAGGATCAGCTCAAAATTTTCGATGAGCAGGTATCATCCTATACTGCATAGAAGTAAAGCTCATCTTGGTACAGATTACGCGGCACCCGCGGGAACCCCGATAATGACCGTTGGAACAGGTGTCGTCCTGGAAGCTGCATATACTAGCGGTAATGGCAATTATGTAAAAATCAGGCATAATGCTACATACACCACACAGTATCTTCATATGTCCCGTATTGCAAAAGGAATTCGACGGGGTGTATCAGTAACCCAAGGTCAGATAATAGGCTATGTCGGCAGTACAGGTCTTGCAACCGGGCCTCATGTTTGTTTCAGATTCTGGAAGAATGGAAGGCAGGTAAATCCTTTAAGGGAAAAATATCAATCTTCAGGACCTGTTAGCAGAGCAAATAAAAATGAATTTATGTCGGAAATGAATGAATGGATGAAGAAGTTAGAACCCGTCGAAAGTGCCTCTGTCACGCCATAGTTAAAACATGATTAGATGGATGCTGGTTATGCATATTCATGAATAATTATTCACTCTCGTTTTTCTTTAAAATCCCTCCTCTGAGACGGAATTAATTATTCTTAATCTCTGCCGATAAATATTGCGTTGGAAAAAATTGTTTCATAGTTTTGCAACACTTTAATATCAGAAGGATGTAAAGATGAAAACCGAATGCCCTGTATGCAGTGCTGAAATTGAACTTGCGAAGGATTCAGTGCAAGGCGAATTGATCGAATGTCCTGACTGCGGGACCGAACTGGAAGTTATTTCTGTAACTCCGCCTGCAGTAAAAGAAGCACCTCAGGAAGAAGAGGATTGGGGTGAGTGAGTTGGTCTGGGTTCTAGACTCCACTCTTCGCGAGGGTGAGCAAACACCCGGTGTTTATTTTGACAAGCATATAAAACTTGCCATAGCTACACTGCTGGATGAAATTGGTGTAGACATTATCGAGGCCGGTCATCCAATGGTAACGGCAGAAATTCATTCGGCCGTAAAAGCGATAGCTCAAAAAGGATTTAAATCAATCGTTGGCGCACATTCAAGATCGCTTAAGAGCGATGTTGATATGGCTCTGGAATGCGGCGTTGGTTTTCTGGGAATTTTTTATTGTGTCTCCGATGAACGGCTTAGCACCGTATTTAAGAAAGATTTGAATTCAGCTATTAATCAAATAACTGAGGTTATTATATATGCTAAAACACAAAACCCTAAATTACTGATAAGATATACACCCGAAGATACCGTCCGGTCTCAGTTTGAAAATGTTGTTCTTGCTGCGAGCGCAGCAGTTGAAGCGGGCGCGGATATTATAAGCGTTGCGGATACGACAGGTTATATGGTCCCCGGAACTTCGAGAAGCATGTACGATTACATCTCCCGGCTAATTGAAGAATTGGATAAAAAGAATTTGCATCCGAGGATTGCGGTTCACTGCCATAATGATAGAGGTCTGGCGCTTGCAAATGCTTTGGACGCCTACCGCGCCGGCGCAAGCATAATTGATGCCTCAGTAATTGGTCTGGGCGAACGTGCCGGTATTGTTGATCTCGCCCAGCTTCTAACAGTACTCACCATAGATTACAATCAGAACCGCTGGAATCTTTCTAAACTTGTCGAACTTTACGGATTGGTAAGCAAGCATTCAGGTATTCCAATACCGGCCAATTATCCGATAACCGGTGAAAATGCTTTTACACATTGTGCCGGAGTTCATACTCACGCAGCTTCAGTAAATCCGATGCATTATGAAAGCCTTAATCCGGAAATACTTGGAAGAGCCAGAACATTCTCCCTTGATCATATGTCAGGTATAGCTTCCTTGCGTTACGCTTTAAAAATGATTAATGAATTAACGCTCGATGAAGAGCATCAGATAGATGTACTCAAGGAAGTCAAATCAGTTGGTCAACACGGCCGAAGCGTTGATCTTGCCGAATTAAAACATATCGTCGAAGCAGTAAAACATCATAAAATTTATAACCGCTGAGATTAAAAAATCTCAGCTCCGCCTTGTAAAAATCATTTTAAGCAGGAGCCAATTATGAAAATCGGGTTGCTTCATTCATTGATAAGAAAAGATGAAAAATTTCTGATAGATGAATTCAAAACTGTAAAGGGTTTGGAATTAGTAATGATAGATGACCGTGAAATCACTTTTAATCTCGGGAAGAATAAATTTGATCTTGACGCGGTAGTCGAGAGGTCCATCAACCATTCCCGCGCTCTTCACGGGCTCCGGTTATTTGAATCAGCCGGGATAAAGTGCGTGAATTCTTACAACGTAGCCACAATATGCGGCGATAAACTTTTAACTTCCTGCGCTCTTGCTGAAAAAAATGTACCTCAGCCGGAAGTACGTGTCGCGTTTACCGAGGAATCTGCGCTTAAGGCGATTGAAGAAATGGGCTACCCGGTCGTCCTAAAACCTGCCGTCGGATCCTGGGGCCGGCTCCTTTCAAAAGTAAACGATAAGGATGCGGCTGAAGCAATTCTTGAACATAAAACAGTTCTTGGTTCATATCACCATTCAATTTTTTATATCCAGAAATATGTTGAGAAAAAAGGAAAGGATATACGCAGTTTTGTTGTTGGCGATAAATGTATTGCCGCTATCTACAGGACTTCACCGCACTGGATAACAAACACCGCCAGAGGCGGTGTAGCGACTAATTGTGTTGTTACCGATGAATTAAATGATATCTCCGTCCGGGCTGCAAAGGCCGTAGGCGGCGGAATCGTTGCAATTGATGTTTTTGAATCTTCCGATGGATTGATGGTTAATGAAGTCAATTATACCATGGAATATAAAAACAGCATCAGCACAACAGGAGTTAATATTCCTCAGAAGATGGTTGAATTTGTATTACAGGTAGCTGAGGGAAGAAAACCATGAAAGTGAGTGTCTCAATTGTGGGAGCGTCCGGTTATACAGGCGGAGAACTTCTTCGCCTCCTGTTATTTCATCCGAATGTTGAATTGAAGCAGGTTACATCAGAAAGTTACACCGGCAAGTTTGTACATAAAATTCATCCGAACCTGAGGAAATCCTCGATCCTAAAATTCGTATCGGCAGCCGAACTTGAACCCTGTGATCTTTTGTTTTTATGCCTGCCCCACAACAGTTCGCAGAATAAAATTGATGACTATAAAAAACTTGCTCCAAAGATTATTGATTTGAGTGCGGATTTTCGCCTGAAAGATTCAACTGAATATGAAAAGTGGTACGGGCACAAACATGCTCGTCCGGATCTTCTTAACGAATTTATTTATGGAATTCCCGAACTTCACCGCGAAGAAATGAAAACGGCAAATTATATATCAAGCGCGGGCTGTAATGCCACTGCAAGTATTCTCGGATTGTATCCTCTCTATAAAAATGGCATGGTGGAATTAGACAGGACGGTTATTGAAGTAAAGGTCGGGTCCAGCGAAGGCGGAAATAAAGTTAATGAAGGATCGCACCATCCGGAGCGTTCGGGAGTAGTACGTTCTTATCAGCCCACTCAGCACAGACATACCGCCGAGATGCTGCAGGAAATGTCGTTCGGAAAAAAAATGCAGATTCATTTCTCAGCAACCGCAATTGATATGGTCCGGGGTTTGCTCGCGACTTGTCATGTCTTTCTTAAAGAAGATTTGCAGGAAAAGGAAATCTGGAAAATTTACCGGGAAGCCTACGGCAATGAACCATTTATCAGAATTGTAAAAGAAAGCGACGGAATCTACCGTTATCCGGAACCAAAATTACTGAGCGGAACGAATTATTGCGATATTGGTTTCAAGAAAGACGAGTTTTCAAACCGTCTTGTAGTAATGAGCGCGATAGATAATTTAATGAAAGGCGCCGCCGGTCAAGCCCTGCAGGCTTTTAATATAATGCATGGATTTGATGAAAAAACCGGACTGGAATTCCCCGGACTTCACCCTATTTAAATTCATTCTCTTGCTCGCGATCATAATCTTGATCATTACGGGCTTGAGATTAAGAAAATTAGTACAAGAATGAGAGCAATATTCTAACATGTGCAGACTGCTGTACGTTAACTCAAAAAAAGAATTTTCTATTTCCGATTACCTCATAAAGTTTTCCGAAATATCGAAAAACAGCAAGGAATTCCAGGGCCACGGCTGGGGCTGCGCTTATATTAAGGATGGCAAATGGGTTTATTATAAAAATGTTAATCCAATCTGGGAAACTGAATTTCCAAACTTCGGAATTTCAACACGATTAATTGCCCACGCACGAAGCGCCTTTAAGGATGAGGGAATAATTGTTGAAAATAATATGCCCTTTTATGATGATAAATATAATTTCATTTTCAACGGACAGTTAAGCGGTGTAAAGATAAAAGAGGCAGGGAGAATCGGAGCTGAAAAAATATTTAATTATGTAAAACGGTTCGATAAAGGAAGCATCAAAGAAGCTGTGGAAAAAGGAACCGAGATCATCAAAAAAAAATCCGGTTTTATACGCGCGATGAACATAATAATAACGGATTCAAATTCAGTTTATGTCTATTCCCATTTTAACGAGGATGAAGAATATTTTACAATGAGTTCAAAATTATCCGATGATCTTACTCTAATCTGCTCAGATCCTTTTATCGGTGAAGATGATTGGAAGACTATACGCAATAATACTTTAACGGAGTTCAAATGCTTCTAATTAAAATCGGCGGAGGAAAAGAATTAAATCTTAAGGGTATTATTTCAAATCTCGCAGGCCTGACGGAGAAATTTATCATTGTTCACGGCGCCAACGCTTTTCGTGATGACTTGGCGGCAAAGCTCGGATATAAAAAAAACGTGGTTACTTCTCTCTCGGGCTATGATTCCGTGCTGAGTAATGAAGAAACTATTGATCTTGCGATGATGGCTTACGCCGGTCTGAAAAATAAACGGATTGTTGAACTTTGCCAGCAGAATGGAATAAATGCAGTCGGACTTTCTGGAATTGACGGGAAAGTAATACAAGGCAAAAGGAACAGCGGAATTAAAGTCCGCGAAGGCGGTAAAACAATTCTTCTGCGCGATTTATCGGGCAAACCTAAATCGATCAATAAAAATCTGTTGGATCTGCTTTTGGACAACGGCTACACCCCTGTACTCAGCGTCCCATTGCTCGATGAAAATAATTTTGCCATCAACTCAGAAAATGATGATATAATTGCTCTGCTGCAATCTGAATTCAAAGCAGATAAAATTATTTCTCTAATAGAAGCGCCCGGATTTCTTCTTGATAAAAATGATCCTGCGTCACTGATACAAAATATCTCTAAGGGTGAACTCGAAGCCATGGAACAGAAAGTTGACGGCAGGATGAAAAGAAAAATATTAGCTCTCAGAAAATTATTTGGTGCGGGAGATACAACTGTTATTCTCTCCGACGGAAGAACAGAAAATCCTGTTATAGATGCATTAAATGGAAAAGGAACCACCATAAAATGAAAGACTACAAGGAATTAATCCAGAGATACGAAGTTGACGTTTACCCCAGAAGAGAAGTGGTTCTGGTGAAAGGCAAAGGCGCCCGGCTTTGGGACGATGCCGGCCATGAATATATTGATATGGCTGCCGGTATAAGCGTGGCCAACATTGGGCATGGAAACGAAAAACTGGCTAAAGCAATTTCGGAACAGGCTTCTAATTTGGTTACCTGTCCCAATACTTTTTACAATGATAAAAAGGCACTTTTTCTTGAAAAGCTTTTTGAAGTTGCTCCTAAAAATTTAACTCGTGCATTTCTGACCAATTCCGGGACAGAAGCTATTGAAGCTGCCTTGAAATTTGCCCGGCTCAATAGCGGTAAAACAAATTTCGTTGCAACGATGAAGGCATTTCATGGAAGAACTATGGGCGCATTGAGCGCAACTTATAAGAAAGATTACAAAGACGGATTTGAACCTCTGGTTCCCGGTTTTATGCACGTTCCGTTTAATAATTTTGAAAAACTTGCTGAAGCGGTCGATGAAAATACCGCGGGAATTCTCCTCGAACCGATTCAGGGAGAGGGAGGAATCAATATCGGGCAAAAAGAATATTTTCAAAAAGTAAGACAACTCTGCGATGAAAAAAATATTTTTCTTATAATAGATGAAATACAAACCGGTTTCTGTAGAACAGGCAAGATGTTCGCTATTGAGCATTTCGGAATTGAAGCCGATATGATGACTGTGGCTAAATCCATTGCCGGCGGTTTCCCCATGGGCGCCCTTCTTTGTAACGATAAAATTAAAATTGAGAAGAGTAAACACGGTTCAACATTCGGCGGCAATCCTCTGGCATGTGCAGCGGGAATAGCATCCATAGAATTCATGGTTGAAAATAAATTATGGGAAGAGGCCGAAGCCAAAGGTAAATATTTCAAAGAAAAACTTGAGAGCCATTCGCTGCAGAAAATTCGTGAGATCAGAATAGTAGGATTAATGATAGGCGTTGAACTTAAAGAAAAAGTTCAGCCTGTTCTTCAGGAATTGATGAACAGGAACATTATTGCCTTGCCCGCGGGAACCACTGTATTAAGGATGCTGCCTCCGTTGGTGATAAGTTACCAAGACCTTGATACCGTTGTTGATAAACTTGTTGAAATTCTAAGTTAATTGAATTTCAGGTGTGTGGAATGGGATTAAAATCCCATTTCCGCACTCTATCCACGGATTCTTATTACCATAATTAATTCCTTTTTTGCTTTCCATCTTCAATTGAATTATTTTTCGCCTGCCAAAAATTCGATTATGAGATATGATTCTTGATTACTTGCCAATATTTTTAGTGATAATTGTCTCCGCTGTTTTCGGCGGAATTGTAGTCCTTTCATCAACTCTTTTCGGCCCCCAGCGCCCCAATAAAGTCAAACAGATGACCTACGAGAGCGGAAAGGATCCGGTCGGAAGTATTCATGAGCGGATTTCGATAAAATATTATTTAGTCGCTATGCTCTTCATAATTTTTGATATTGAGGTTATTTATGTTTATCCGTGGGCTGTTGAATTTAAAACGGCTTTTGCCCAGCATGGAATTTTTGCATTCCTCCCTATGTTTATATTTTTAGTGGTTCTTGAACTGGGATTTCTTTATGTCTATATGAAAGGTGGTTTGAAATGGGATTAGAATCCAAGCTGACTCAGGACGGATTTATAACAACGACGATAGATGCAGTTGTATCATGGGCGCGTAAAAGCTCAGTGTGGCCGATGCCTATGGGTATTTCATGCTGTGCTATCGAGATGATAGCAGCCGCGGACCCTAAATATGATATCGCACGCTTCGGATCCGAAGTAATGCGTTTTACTCCGCGTCAATGCGATCTTATGATTGTTGCGGGAACTGTAACTTATAAAATGGCTCAGGTAGTAAGAAGAATTTATGATCAGATGCCCGATCCCAAATGGGTGATCGCGATGGGCGCCTGCACTTCATCGGGCGGAATGTACCGCTCATACAGTGTTGTTCAGGGTATCGATCAATTTCTTCCTGTTGATGTTTATACCGCCGGATGTCCGCCGCGTCCCGAAAACCTTTTAAATGCATTAATGACTATACAGGAAAAAATCGGAAAAACTAAATCGCGCGATTTTAAGAACCGGTCATTAAAAGAACTTGAACTTTCTCAGAACTGATCCAATGAACCCTAAAGAATTTATTACGGAAAAAGTAAAAGAAAAATTTGGACCTGCCCTTGAAGAAGTATCCGATTTCCGCGACGATCTTTGTCTTACAATCAAAAGTGACCGGATTGTTCTTCTTGGGAATTTTCTAAAAACCGATCCTGATCTTCAATTTTTAATGTGCAAGGACGTAACTGCAATCGATTGGTCCACAAGAAAGAAAAGATTTACAATAGTTTATCATGTTCATTCTTTCAAATTAAATTTTACTCTGAGAATAAAAGCCAATATTGAACTTGATCCTCCCTCTATCGAAACAGTTACTTCTGTATGGAGAAGCGCTGAATGGTATGAACGTGAAACTTGGGATATGTATGGTATAAAATTTATAAATCACCCGGATTTAAGAAGAATGTATATGCCCGAAGGATTTGAGCATCATCCATTAAGAAAAGATTTTCCGGTTATCGGCATACCCGGTTCATTGCCACTTCCACACAAAGCAGAATAGTATGGATAGAATTAATCAGATATACAACGAAGAAAAAATTTACAAGAAACTTCTCGAAGATAAGGATATCACTATAACTGATATGCTTGAAAATGAGATGGTAATTAATATGGGTCCGCAGCATCCGGCAACACATGGTGTGCTGCGTCTTGTATTACGACTCGACGGCGAAACTGTGATGGGAGTTGTTCCTGAACTTGGATATCTGCACCGCGGTTATGAAAAGATGGCAGAGAACATGAGCTACATCGAATTTATACCGCACACAGACCGGTTGGATTATACAGGAACAATGTGCAATAACGTTGCTTATGTTCTTGCTGTTGAAAAACTCATTGGCATCGAGGCTCCCAAGAGGGCGCAATATATAAGAATGATCGTTGCAGAGCTTTCAAGAATTGCCGCGCATTTAGTTGCAATAGGAACTTTTGCAATGGACGTTGGTGCCGTAACAATGGTAATGTGGACCTTCCGCGAACGCGAAAAAATCAACAGCTTATTCGACCGCATCGCCGGTGCAAGATTTACAACCAGCTATACCAGGATCGGTGGTGTTGCATCTGATATCGACGGTGAA